>JASHQJ010000035.1 GCA_030037595.1 Candidatus Binataceae bacterium | reverse complement strand
CGACGATCCGCCGCCTCCCTCCTCCGCAGCAGCACGCGGATTCCCGCCCGCAGGATTCAGGCGGTTTGATGCAACAACGCTGAGCGTCGTCACTAGAAGGCGTTTGTGAAGAATTAGAGTCGCCGAAATCACCAACGCAACGCCTTCATTCCGAACGCTGCGCGAGGAATCTAAGGCCGTTGCGGCCGACACCAGGACGGTGAAAACCGAGACGATGTTTGCATGCGAAACGTGCAAAAAGAGTGGGCGGAGACGCCCGCATTCTTCGCGCTCCCCGATGCATCACTATTAGTCAACACAGATCTTCTTATTGTCATTCGCTCGGCTAGGAGATGAGCGCGGGATCGAATTGCCGCACCTAAAACAAGAGGTCTGACTCGCTGCTCGCTTCAATTCATTGGCTCGCATCGGTCTCCCCTGAGGAGAAGCGCATCGCGGCGAGTGCTCGCCACGATCACCGCACGCCGCGCTTCGACCTCGATCCAGGCTTCCGAATCTCGCCGATGCGAAGCGGCGTGATTGCGATGCTTTGCACATCAAGCGAAATATCCGATGAGAACGCATCAGATCGCGCCAATTCGCGTGGGGCTGTGATCGTCAGAAACCCCGCCAATATTGGGCGAAACGCATTCGTCGCGATTCCGTATTAAAATATAGCAGGACGGCCCGCTGGCGTCCGGAACGTGCAGGCGGTGCGGGTCCGCCAAGCCTGCAAAAAGACTTAGCCCGCCCTGCTACCACATCTCGGCCTCCAGCCGGCGCTTTACGTATATGAAGATCAAACTCATATCGCTGGCGGCGTTGATTTTTTCCGTGCTCGGACTCTCGGGATGCTACGACGCTTACCCCGGCGGTTACGGATACGCGGATCCTGCACCAGTGTACGCCGGTGGGTACTACCCTGCGGGCGGATGGGGCAGCTGGGGCGGATGGGGTTATCCGGCCTACTACGGTCGCGGCTGGGGTTGGAATCATGGCGGATGGAGCGACTGGAACCATGGCGGATGGGGTGACAATCACTTCGTAGTTCCGGAGCACGGCGGATTCGTTGCGCATAACCTTGGCGCGCCGATGGGTGGCGGTCATGGATTCGACGTGGCTCATAACGATGCCTTTCGTGGCGGCGGTGGTAGTGGCGGATGGCATGGTGGCGGTAGCGGCGGATTTCACAGCGCGGCGCGTGGCGCTCCCCACAGCAGCGGTGGATCGCACGGCAGCTACTCGGAGCGTCGTTAGGCAATGCTCACTCAATTAACCGGTAACGGCCGAGTTAACTCCATCGTACGCATGATTGGAGAATTATGATGGACTCCAGGATCGATCAAAAAATCGTAAGCGGGCGAATCGGCCCCAAGCGGCCACAATTTTCGCGCGCGTGCCGCTACATTGCGGGTGCGGTCGCGCTCGGGATGACGCTGGCGCTCGCGGGATGCTACGGGCCGCCGATGTCACCACCAGCACGCGACGCTCTTATCGGCGGCGCGGTCGGTCTGGGTGGCGGCGCCTTGGTCGGCTCCGCCGTAGGCAGTCCGGGTGCGGGCGCGGCGATTGGCGGGCTGGCGGGTGCGGGCGCCGGCTACATTTACGGCAATCAGCAGGAGCGCTATTGGCGCTACGGCGGTTATTAGTTTAGCCGGACCGACTAGAGCGTCTCAGCGGCAACTTCGCTGAGATGCTCGTGTGCCTGGCGCATCCGCGCCACGCTGCGTTTTAGCTCGGCGGGCGATTGCCCCGGATGTCCAATTGTGCGTGCGACTGCGGCATGAAATCCCTGCGGGCGAATTTCGAAGCCGCGTGAGTACTCGAAGGCGCCCTTCTCGTTCAGATAGAAGCGGCGATTAAGCGCAAACAGCACCAGCGTCATAAATCCTGTCGCGCGGAACATGCATCCTGAGACATAAGCGACGTCGCCGCGCGCCGCAGGCTTCTCGGCGATCGCGAGCTCGAAGTCGGCGTCGAACAGGTGTTTCGGCACGAGCGCGCGCCGGAGCGCGTCGGGATACTCGATCACCTTTGCCTTCAGCTCTGAGAGCGCTCCGGACGGATCGAACAGCGGCCGGCATGCGTTCGTCTCGCCCACCCAGATCTGGTTATGAAATCCCATCGGATGGCCGAGCTGGTAGATCGTCGCGACCTGGCCGCGCAGGCATTGCTCGATCGCGCTAGATACCATGCGGAGGTCGCGGTAGAGAAAATCAACGTGGCGCCCGTCAACAATTAGCCAGCCTCCCCCATTGACGCCTGGTCCCCAAGCACCGAACTGCGTCAGCAGCCCGATCGCGTGGCGGTCATCGAGGTCGCGCGCCGCGCGATCGAGCGCATCGATCGAAAACGGACGCTCGCTGTCATAGTAGATTCCGAGATCAACGTCTGAATGCTCATCTGCGGTGCCGCGCGCGCGTGATCCGCCGAGCGCGATGGCGACCACTCCCTCGATCAATCCAACCCGGCCTACGACCCGATCGAGCAGCTCTTCGATTTCGCCGTTGCCATTCATCGACGAAGACACCATCGCCACAGCAGAAAAAGATTTTCACAAATGCGGCGCTATCGCCACTCGGGGTTAACTCTGCGCGGCGCCCGCTCCAAGAGCGCGCTCAGCAGCGGCGGGACCGAGCATCGCCTGGAGCCGCGCGATACGGCGGCTTAGCGGGGGATGCGTCGAAACGAGGTTGGCGAAGAAGCCTTCGTTGTCCTCGCGCGCGCCCTCGCGCGGATTAACCATGAAGAGATGCGCCGTTCCGGCGGTGCCACGCTTCAGCGGAGACTCGACCTGCTGCAGGCGCTGGAGCGCACGCAGCAGAGCGCGCGGATTTCGCGTGAACTCAACGGAGGACGCGTCGGCGAGGTATTCGCGCTGGCGTGATACCGCCATCGCGAGCAGCTGCGAGAAGATCGGCGCCAGCACGGCGAGCAGCAGCACGGCGATCGTGATGATCGCTCCGGCCTCCGCTCCTTCGCCGCGATCGCGCGAGTCGCGGTCGCGCCCGCTGAATCCGCCAAAGAACCACATCCGATAAACGAAATCCGAGAGCATCGCGATACCGCCGACCAGTACCGCAATCATCATCATCGTGCGGATATCGTAGTCGCGCACGTGAGACATCTCGTGGCCGATCACGCCCTGCAGTTCCTCTCGATCCATCTGATCGACCAAACCCTGTGTGACGCAAATCACCGAATGCGTTGGATCGCGTCCGGTCGCGAATGCGTTCGGCGAGGGATCGTCCATGATGTAGGCCTTCGGCACAGGCATCCGCGCGGCGATCGCCATCTCGTTGATGACATTGAGGACAGTCTGATGTTCGATCGTATCGGGCTTCAATTCGCGCGCGTGCACCGACAGCAGCACCAGCGAGGCACCACCATAAAATGAGACCACAGACTGGATCGACGCGAAGATGATCGCGAAGACGGTCAGGATCGGAAAGCCGATCATGCGGCCGTCGGCGAAATAGACGTTGCGCGCCAGGTAGTCGAGACCGAAGCCGAGGATCGCAAACAGAACGATAAAGACTGCCA
>JASHQJ010000340.1 GCA_030037595.1 Candidatus Binataceae bacterium | reverse complement strand
ACCCCGTGTTCGCGGCGGCCGAGGAGCTCGATGTGCCGCTCGCGCTTCATCCGACGTTCGAACCCAAGGGCCTCAACCGCGCGCGCTTTCACGGAATGGAGCGGATGCCACTGCTCGGAGTGATGGCGTCGGTGATCCTGCAGCAGCCGCTCACTACGTTCTTCCAGTACGCGGTATTCGATCGATTTCCGAAGTTGAAGCTCGTGGTTCTCGAGTCCGGATCGTCGTGGCTCGGCTTCTGGATGGATCGGATGGACGAGGGATACGAAACCTGGATGGGCGCGACGACGGGGCTCAAGAAGAAGCCGAGCGAGTACGTCCGCAACCAGGTCTGGATCTCCGGCGACCCCGACGAGCAGGCGACCGCCTACATAATCGATTACGTTGGCCGCGACCGCTTCTTCTGGGCCAGCGACTTCCCGCATCCGGATCACGGCGGCAAGTACCTCGAGGCGCTCGAGCGGATGGTCGCGCCGATGTCGCCCGAAGCACGGCGCGGTGTCATCGGTGACAACGTGATTAAGTGTTACAATCTGTAGCTTAACACAATGCCCGGAAAACAATTGATTGTTGACGCCGACGGTCACATCCTCGAGCCGCCCACGATGTGGGATGACTATCTCGAAGACAAGTTCCGCTCGCGCGGGATCAAGATAAAACGCGACGATGCGGGCCTCGAATTTCTAGAGTACGACGGCAAGCCCGCGCAGATGGTCATGCATGGCAGTCTGCAGGCGCTGGGAGCGATGGGCCGGCCCGCGAATCAGCTTCGGCCTTCGTCCGATCGCAGCTACGTAAGCGAGGCCCCGTTCGGCTCGATGGACATGAAGCAGCGCCTCGAGCTGCTCGACAAGGACGGGATAGACAAGGCGATTCTCTACCCGACGATCGGTCTCTTGTGGGAAGCGGAAATCGAGGATCCGGAGATTACGAACGCATACTGCCGCGCCTACAACCGCTGGATCGCGGACTTCTGCCGCGACTCGGGTGGCAGGCTGATACCGATCGCGCATCTGTCGCTGCTCGACATTCCGGCCGCCATCGCCGAACTTGAACGCGCGGCGAAGGATGGATGCCGGGGAGCGTTCGTCGCACCGTTCAACCATCTGCGCCGCGCACATGGGCATCCCGATCACGATCCGCTGTTCGCGAAGCTCGAGGAGCTCGACGTTCCGCTCGGGATTCATCCGACCTTCGAGCCGCTGTCGCTCGCGTCGCGCCGCTTCGAGGGGCTCAGAACTTCAATCTGGTACCAGCAGGCGCTCGCGTGTCACTCGGCGCAGATTGCGTTCACGACGCTGTTCTCGTTTGGCGTGTTCGACAAGTTTCCGCGACTCAAAGTCGTGGTGCTCGAGTCGGGGGGCGGATGGGTCGGCTACTGGGTTGATCGCATGGACGCGCTCTCCGAGGTTCCGATCAACCGCGCGCCGCTGAAGCATCTGCCGAGCCACTACATTCGCACGCAGTGCTGGATCTCCGCAGATCCCGACGAACGCGCGCTAGCCGGACTCGTCAAGTTTATCGGCGACGATCGCTTCTTCTGGGCCAGCGACTTTCCCCACGCCGATCACGGCGGCGAGTACATGAAGGAGCTGGGCGAGTTGATGGCGGCGATGCCGCCGGGTGCGGCGGCAAAGCTGGCCGGCCAGAATGCGGCGGACTTGTACAAAATATGAGTCGTAAGAGTCGATCGTTGCGGCGGACGCGATCGGAAAGTATGAATGGGCTTGAAGCCAGAAAGTGAAGTCAGAGAAGGTCTCATGAATAAAGATTTTGAGTTCCGTCAGCTCCTGCGCGCGTATCGCTCGGGAGTTATCAGCGAAGCTACGTTCGAGTCTGAGATGAAGAGCTTCGAGAACGGCGCGCATTCCAACGGTAGTGGCGGCTTCGAGGCTTTCGGCCGCCGCTATGCCTCCGAGCGCGAAGCAGTCGTCAAGTTTCTCGAGGCGGTGAGTCCCGCCGAGACCGCCGGCGGCGTTGCGGTTCGCGCGTGGCTGGAGGTCTGCCAGACGGATTGCATCCGCGGCGGCCTGATGATGGTGGCGGAGCGCGAGTCATATCATGGCCGCGCGTTCGCTGCGCGTCTGAAGGAACTTGGCGGTAACGCGACGCAGCAGATGAGTGAGGAGTCGCGCAAGAATATCGAGTACCTGCGCAATCCGAACATCAGCGATTACGACAAGCTGCATCGCGGTGCGAAGCGTTTCCCGAATCCGGCGGAAACGATACGGCCGCTCTTCGAGTTCGCTGAACTGCTGAAGGAGGATTTGCAGACCAAGGAGATGGTGAAGCTTTTCGCGCAGGACGAGCTGTCAACGCTGAAGTGGCAGAATGCACTATGCGCGGCTCTGACCGATGCTCAAGGCACCCAGCGGCGCGCCGCCTGAAATCGAGCACTCCGAACGTTCTTCGAGACTGCGCCGCGGATTCATAAGGTGATTCGACTATGAACGCAGACGGAAAGTGGAATGCAGTTGCCGACACGCAGATGGGCGAGCAGAAGTTCACGCTGCGCTTCAAGACGAATGGTGGCACCTTTACCGGATCGATGCACAGTAATTTCGGTGCGTTGCTGATCTCGGGAATCGTCGACGGCGACACACTCTCGTGGTCAACCGTGATGTCCCAGCCGATCTCGATGTCGCTCGACTACAGGGTTCGAATTGAAGGTGATGAGCTGACCGGCGAGGTCAACGGCGGCGCGTTCGGCACTGCGCCCATCAAGGGAGCGCGCGCCGCCGCCGACGACGAGAGCGCTGAGGCCGACGCGCCGGACCCTATCGAGGCAGCAAAAGCGGGCCTGGACTTCGATCCAGACGCGTTGCGCGAAAAGTACCGCCAGGAGCGCGACAAACGCATCCGCGCCGATGGCGAGGCGCAGTACCTGGAGTTGTCAGGGAGGTTCGCCCACTACAACGAAGATGACCCCTACGTCGAGCCAGGATTCACGCGCGAACCGCTGACCGACGAGATCGACGTTGTGATCATCGGCGGCGGCTTTTCTGGTCTCCTCGCCGGTGCTCGGCTCAAAGAGGCCGGTATCAGCAACTTCCGAATAATCGAGGCCGGGGGTGATTTTGGTGGCACCTGGTATTGGAATCGCTATCCGGGCGCGCAGTGCGACATCGAATCGTACTGCTACCTGCCGCTGCTCGAGGAGCTCAGGTACATCCCCCAGGAAAAGTATTCCTACGTAAACGAAATCTTCGAGCACAGCCAACGTATCGGCCGCGAGTACGGCTTATACGACGTCACATGTTTTCAAACCCGCGTGAACTCGATCGACTGGGACGAGAAGATCAAGCGTTGGCACATCAGCACCAACCGCGACGACGATATCAAGGCCCGCTTTGTAATCATGGCGCTGGGCACGGCATCGCGCGCGAAGCTCCCTGGTATCCCTGGAATCGAGGAGTTTGAAGGCCACAGCTTTCACACCAGCCGATGGGACTACAAATACACGGGGGGAGACACGACCGGCGGAATGACGAAGCTCGCGGACAAGCGTGTGGCAATCATCGGTACCGGTGCGACCGCAATCCAGGCAGTTCCGTTCCTCGGCAAGTATGCGGAGCAGTTGTATGTTTTCCAGCGCACGCCGTCTTCGGTCGATCTGCGAGGCAACAAGCCGACTGATTATACGTGGGCGGAAACCCTTGAACCCGGATGGCAACGCAAGCGGCGGGAAAACTTCGCTGCGATCCTGACCGGCCAGCCGTTCGAAGAGGACCTCGTCAACGACGGATGGACCGACATCTTCCGAAACGTCCTGTCGATCCCGAAGTCCGAAAAGCCGATGACCCCCGAACAGATCGGCCAGGTCATGGAAATCGCCGACTTCAAAAAGATGAACAGCATCCGCGCGCGCGTGGACGACACCGTTGAAGACAAGGAGGCAGCAGAGGCGCTCAAGCCGTGGTATCGGCAGTTCTGCAAGCGGCCGACTTTCAACGACGAGTATCTACCAACTTTCAATCTTCCGAACGTTGAGCTGATTGATGTGAGCGCGGCCAAGGGCGTCGAGCGGATTACCAAAAAGGGAGTCGTCGCCAACGGCAAGGAATACGAAGTCGATTGCATCATCTACGCTTCGGGATTCGAAATCTCGACCGCCTTCAGGCGTCGCATCGGAATCGAAATCAACGGCGAAGGCGGTAGGTCGCTGTTCGACCACTTCGCTGACGGATTCAAGACGCTGCACGGGTTTTCCACTCGCGGCTTCCCGAACTGGTTTTATATCGGCATTTCCCAGAACGCGTTGTCAGTGAATATGACTGCGATGTTCGATGAGCAGGCGAGGTACATCGCATACATCATCAAGGAGACGCAAGATCGCGGCGGCGTGACAGTGCAGCCAAAGCAGGAAGCTCAGGACGCCTGGGTGGACCTGATCAACAAACTTCAGATCAACAATCGAGCGTTCCTCGAAGCCTGCACACCCGGCTACTACAACAACGAGGGCAGTGCACGCGCCGGTCTGGGCGCCGGCATCTACACGCCGGGTATCAATGCGTTCAACAAGCTGCTCGAAGAGTGGCGCGCCAAGGGCGACATGGAAGGGCTCGAAATCCAGCGCTAGAAGATACCCTGCAGGAACAACCGGCTGATTCGCGGCGCGGTGGGCGTGCCGCTGTAAGCTCAGCCGATGCTTAATCCCGCTCTTTACGATCGGCTAGCAATGGAACGTCATCGATGGTGAACCGCGTTGACGCGGTGCAGTTTTGTTATGCAGATCAGAGATCGCGGCCGCCGGCGGCGTCAACGAATCCGCGGATGCCGATGCCGCCTTCACAGATAATCACGCCGCCGGTCGCGGTCGATGAGTTCTCCGACGACGCGAGCAGGACATAGCTACCCGTGTAGTCGCGCGGCTCGGGCAGTTTACCGAGCGGGAGTCCGCGCTCGACCATCTCCTTGAGTGGCACTTCGGCAATCGACCGCTGCGCCATTTCGAGTGAAGCTGGTCCGCGCAAATCAGTGGGGATCGCGCCGGGCGCGACTCCGTTGACGCGAATCTTCGGCGCCAGCTCATACGCGAGCTGGCGAATCAGGCCGACCACGGCGTGCTTCGATGCCGTGTACAACGGCCCGCCGCCGCAAGGATAGAAGCCCGCGTTCGAGACTGTGAAGATGATCGAGCCTCGAGTCTTCGCCAGGTCTCGATACGCCGCCTTCGCGCCGAGCAGGTATCCCTTGACGTTGATACTGAACAACTCGTCGAAGGCCGCGCCGATCTTCTCATCGGGGAGGTCGGCAAGACGGACGGAAAAATCCCAGATGCCCGCGTTGCCGACGAAACAGTCGAGGCGCCCGAATCGCGCGATCGTATCGGCGACGGCGCGATTGTTGTCGGCGAGAGAGGTTACGTCTCCAATTACCGCGTGCACGCGGTCGGGCAACTTCGCGGCGAGTTCCTCGCTGCGCTCGCTTGAGCGATCGAGAATTGCGACACGCGCGCCTTCCGCGACGAATCGCTCGACGATTGCGCGTCCCAGCCCGGATGCGCCTCCGGTAACGATCGCGACCTTGTTTTCGAGCCAGCCCATATCAAAAAAAGTTGCTCAGGTTGCGCGACAGCAGCACGGTCTGCTCGAGAAAGATCTTACGGTCGGCGATCTGGAAAGACCGATCCGTGCGGCGCAGCAGATCGCGACGCGATCCAATCCACGAAGTCTCTTCCGAATTGAGGCGCGTGCGGTACACATGAAAGTTGGATTCGACCTCGAGCGTGCGGCCGTCGTCCTTCACGATGCGAACATTGGTGATCAAATGCCGCGTGCGCGACGGTGGATCCTCAGCCCACGAGCGTCCCGTCTTGAGCTTGGCAACTCGGCCGGCGAGCAGCACCTTATCGTCGTTGAAGAAGGCCATCTCACCGGGCCTGGTGAACTCCTTATCCATCTCGCGCTGAGTGCGCGTGCGCCGGATCGGCATGAAGTAGTGCGCATCGTCGGTGAATAGCGCGAGCCACTCCTCGTAGCGACGCTCGTCGAGCAGCGCGGCCTCGTCATAGTAGAAGCGCTCGACCTCGTAGTGCACCAGCATCGCGGCAATACGCTCGTCGCGTGTGGTCAGTTGCGATTCGTCGGACATCAGATGCAATCGCCCGGCGTCGTGGCCTCCTTGAGTTCGTTCCAACCGAGGCCTTTCATCCATTGCGCCCACGAGTAGTAGGTCCACAGCTGACCGTACTCGCTGGTAAGGCCTTCGATTCGCGCCAGGCCGCCTTCCTTGATGATCTTGCCGCGGCCGAGTCCCATGTTGAGTAGATGCTTAATGCGCCGGCTCGCAATGCCTCGTGTCTGCGCTGTAGCTTGCGCCCAATTCTCGCCGTCGTCCTGCTCAAGCACTCCGGCAGGGCCGAAGATGCGGCACGCCATCGTGACCATGAAATCGCGCGTCTCACGCGGCATGTTGCGATCGACGAGGGTGAACCACCAGATTTCGGTATGGCTCGGGTCGCGCGGGATGCGCAGCGAGATCTGCGGAAGCGCGGCGGTCGCCCACGTCGTGGGAAAGATGTTCGGATGCCCACCAACTCGACAGCCGACCGGACCGAGCCCCGCCTTGGCGCGCGGCGTTTCGCGCCACTCCGGCGCGAACTCGAAGTATCCCGATGACGACGTCGTGGGACCGCCGATTGCATGTCCATACTCGCCGAGCACGACGACCTGATCGAATTTCGAGCCGATGATGCCAGTGCCGGGAAGATCGAGACCCGCGCCGCTCTGCATGTTGACGCCGGTCAGATCGATTTTCTCAGCGCCGTTCTGCGGGCGATCCGTCGAAGGAAGGACGCCCCGCTGAAATGCAGATGCGTGCGTTATCTGCGGATGATACCAGTCGAACAGGTTGTCGACGGCGATTTTCCAGTTGCACTCGATAACGAACTTCTGGATGCCAGGGACGACTTCCATATGACCGCGCAACGCGATCGTATCGAGGCCGAGGCGTCCAGTCGCGCCGAGGAATTCCTCGAGCGGTGGCGCGGAAGCG
>JASHQJ010000339.1 GCA_030037595.1 Candidatus Binataceae bacterium | reverse complement strand
GACCTGCAGATCCAGCTCACGCCGAAGCATCATTCGAGCGACGCGTACATCGACCAGATTCGCGCCGCCGTGCATCGAGACTTTCCCGACGTCATTGTCTATACGCAGGCCGCCGATATCATCAGCCAGGTCCTAAGCTTCGGTCTCTCGGCACCGATTGACGTACAGATTGTCGGCCGCGATCTCGATAGCGACTTCCGCATTGCCGAGCGGCTCCAGCAAGAGATCTCGACCATTCCCGGCGCCGCCGATATCCGCATCCAGCAGGTGCTCGACTACCCTACTCTCCGTGTGAGAGTCGATCGCGATAAGGCCCTGGAGCAGGGCATCACGCAGCACGACATCACCAACAGCATCCTGACTTCGCTCGCATCGAGCGTCGTGACCTCGCCCAACCAGTGGCTGGATCCGCGTAACGGCGTGAGTTACAGCGTGGCGGTGCAGACACTCCAACACCTCGTGAACTCGGTGCAGGCCATCGGCCGCACGCCGATCACGCCCGGGGTCACGGACGGCACCCCACCGCAGTTTCTCAGCAACCTCGCCGAGATCTCGCACGAGGTTCAGCCGCAGAGTATCGATCACTACACGGTGCAGCGCGTGGTCGATGTGAACTGCGATGTCGAGGGGCGCGACCTCGGTGCGGTAGCAGCGGCCGTGCAACGCAAAGTCGAAGCGCTGAAGAACCTTCCGCCGGGAACGACGATCACGATTCGCGGCGAGGCGGAGGCGATGCGCACGTCATTTGCCAGCATGGGCAGCGGGCTGTTGCTCGCGATCGTGCTCGTGTACCTGCTGATGGCAACCAACTTCCAGTCGTGGCTCGATCCTCTAATCATTATGATGGCGGTGCCGGGCGCACTCGCCGGCGTGCTCTGGATGCTGGTCGCGACGCGCACCACGCTCAACGTCGAGTCGATGATGGGCGCGATCATGGCGGTCGGCGTCGGCGTCGCCAACGGCAACTTGCTGATCACATTCGCCAACGATCTCCGCGAGCAGGGTCCCGACGCCGTGAGCGCCGCGATCCAGGCGGGCATCACACGCATGCGGCCGGTGATCATGACGGCGCTCGCCATGATCCTCGGCATGCTGCCGATGTCGCTGGCTCTGGGAGCAGGCGGCGAGCAGAATGCTCCCCTCGGCCGCGCCGTCATCGGCGGCCTTATCGCTGCGACGATCATGACGCTGATCGTAGTGCCCGCCGTTTACTCGCTCTTCTCACATCAACGAATCGGTAAGCGCCAGCGCGACGCCACGATCGCAGCGCTAGTCGCCGTGGCGGAAAAGGATTGACGACGCGTTGGGAACGCGGGAATTAGCAGAGTGAGCGATGGCTGAAAATCCGATTTCGAAACCCGTGAGGTCCGGTCCGATATTCTTTGCGGTCTGGATCGGCGCCGTCGTAATCGTGCTATGCGCGCTCGGCGGGCTCGTACTCGCGCGCGACATCTGGGTGGCGCATCAGACCAGCTCGCTCGAGCAGCAAGAAAGCGAAGGTCCAGTCGTCGTGGTCGTGCCGGTTTCGCGCGAGCCGCTCACGCGCACCATCACCTACCCCGGCGATGTTCACGGCTATTTCGAGAGTCCAATTTACGCGAAGGTCGCGGGCTACGTGAAAAAGATGCTGGTGGACAAGGGTGACCGCGTCAAAAAGAATCAGTTGCTTGCGACAATCGTATCACCGGAACTCGATCACCAGGTCAACGATTCCTACGCCACGTACCAGATCAATGCGATCACCAACCGCCGCTACCAGCAGCTGGTGCGCCAGGCCGTCGTGCCTCAGCAAACTGCCGATCAAACCAGGGCCCAGATGGAGGAATCTCACGCCTATTGGCTCTCGCTCAAAGCGCAGCAGGCATACGAGCGTGTGCTCGCGCCCTACGACGGCGTGATCACGGCGCGCAATGTCGACCCGGGCGCGCTGGTCGCGCTGCAGACCGCGCAAGCCTCGACCGCGCCGCCGATCTATTCGATGGCGACGCTACAGCCGGTCAGGATCTACGTGCAGATGCCGCAGGATGACGCCGCCTTCATACATGACGGCGACCTTGCCGAGATAACCGTCTCACAGCTGCCGCGCCATCAATTCTCCGGCAGTGTCACGCGTCATCCGCAGGCGCTGATGCAGCAGACGCGCACGATGCTGGTGGAAGTGGACCTGCCGAACCAGGACTTGTTGCTGCTGCCCGGGATGTTCGCGCACATGACGATCACGCTGAAGGGCAACTCGGCGGCGCCGCTGGTCCCCGACGAGGCGTTGGTATTCGAGAACAACAAGATCTACGTGCCGGTGATCAACGGCGATCGAATCAAACTCGTAGAAGTGGCGCTCGGCTACGACGACGGGATCAGCTGCCAAGTGGTCAAGGGTCTCAACGGCGACGAGAAGGTCGCGCTCAACCTGGGACAGGCAGCGCGCGATGGTGAAATTGTCCGCCCGCTCGAATCCAGCGCGAACGAGCGATAGCAGGAAGACGATTACTTACGGCATGCCGGCGTTGTACGCCGATTCTGAGTGCGGACCGACCTCGATACCTTTGCGTACGCGCACTGTCGCGCTGGGACTGCCCGGCACATCGACGCGAACGCTCCGGTAGCCACCCGCGGACGCATCGGGCGCGACGAATCCCACGGTGTACTGCTCACGCAGTTCAAGGCTGATTGATTGGCAGGCATTCCTTAACTGCTCGCCGTCGCCCACCTGGGCAATGATATAGGTCTTGGCGCCAGTCTCGGTCGAAAGCGTGTGCAGAGTCTGCGCATCGACGCGCTCGATGTCGCCAAGGCTCGGCAGCGAGAACGGACCGATCGCGATGCTGATGCCGCTGCCGCTGGCATTGGGATCGCCGATGCCAATCGAATAGACGAGCACGCCCATGCGGCGCGCCTCGCCTACCACCTCGGCGAGAGTCGCGGAGCTCGCGTTATCCATTCCGTCGGTTATCACCAGCAGCGCTTTCTTATCGTAGCGTCCGCGCTGCACCATCATGAGGCCCTGCATGATCACGTCGAAAAGCGCGGTTTGGCCGTATGCGTGCAGCAGTTCGAGGCGGCGCATGACTAGGTCGTGATTCATCGTGAATGGCTGCAGCAGGAACGGATGCGCCGAGAATGCGAATAGGAACACGTCGTCATGATCGTTGAGGTCGCGCAGGAATTGCGAAATCGCGGCGCGCGCCTGGTTGAGTTTCGGCGTCATGCTGCCGGAAGTATCGACAAGGATTCCCACCGAAACAGGAGTGTTGGTGTCCTGGCGGAAAAACTCGATTGGCCGCTGTTGTCCATCAAGAAAAAGTTTGAAGTCGCCCTTCTGAAGATTCGTTACGTAGGTGCCGTTGGGATCGGTGACCGTAACCTGTACCTGCTCGTAGCCCGGTTGCTCGCGAAGTTGGCGCGAGGGGATCGTCAACTCGCCGCCTGCTTGGGGAACCTGCGGCGGAATCGCGAGGCTCTGCGGCGCCGCCTCCTGCCGGGGCATCGATGGCAATTCGAGCGTCGAGCCCCCAGCGCCCTGCCTCTGGGGGAGTACGAGCGATGGCGCATTCTCATCGCCTTGCTGCGCGGCGGCGATTCCGATGATCGAGACCACCGCGAATACCGCGACGAGGGCCGCTATTGCCAGTCTATGATGCCTCGTTCGCTCCATTGAGATTAACGGCAACAATTTCCGCCTGCGCCCGAAGCAGGTTCTAAAATCATGATCCTATTTGACATGCGTTCGGGCAAGCACACTTTCGGCTGGAGCGCTCCATGCGTTAGACGCTTGACTGATCCTACGAATTCGGCGGGCCGATGTTTCATCGCTAGCGGACCCCGATTTGAGCCGCGATGCGGCAAAGTCTAGGATTATGGCTGACTTTTGACCAATTGGACATGAGCGACGCTTCTAAATCGCCTGACACTCTTGATCAATCGCCGGTTGCGTTTGTCATGGACGGAGGCGGCCTGATAGTGGAGTGGAACTCGCCTGCGGAAGCAGCTTTCGGATGGCCTCGGTCGGAGGCGCTCGGCCATAAACTCTCCGCGCTGATCATCCCGGAAGAGCAACGTGAAGCGCACGAACTGGGCTTGAAGCGCTTTCTCGAAGCGGGGAAGGGCCGATTACTTGACCGTCCCCTGGTCCTCTCGGTCGTGCATCGCGATGGCCATAGTTTCAAAGCCGAGTTCAAAATTGGCGCCGAATCGGCCGGCGACGGTTATCGATTTCCTACCAAGTTTCGCGCGATTCTTGAATAGCCGCATATCGCCGTCTTTTTTCTCTGGGCAGACGCCGCGGCGTGAAGTCAATCGACGCGTGCGGCGGGCGCAGTTGGCCGTCACTCTGCTGCGTCGCTAGCATTTTGGAATCGTGACGATGATTCGTATGCATCGTCAGAGTTCTGCGGCAGCGACTGAATGACACCCCTCTCCGAACTTCAAATCCTGCGCTTTATCCTCGAGGTCGCGGTCCTGCTGCTCGCGACGCGCGTCCTCGCCGATATCGCCCAGCGTCTCGGGCAGGCAGCCGTGATCGGCGAGCTGCTCGCGGGCGTGATCCTGGGGCTGTCGGTCCTCGGACCCCTCGCGCCGGCACTTTATGCACCGATCTTTCCGCACGACCAGATCGAGGCGGTCGCATGGTTCGGCGTAATCGTGCTGCTCCTCTACATCGGGCTCGAGACCGACCTCAGCATCCTCGGCGGCATGGGCCGCACTGCAGTACTGGTTTCCGCGTTCTAAATGGTGATTCTGTTCGCGTGTGGCCTGGGGCTCGGGCTTTCGCTGCCTGCGCACTATCTCGCGGCGCCGAATCAGCGCCTGATATCCGCGCTCTAGGCGGTGCCGGTGATCGCGAAGGTTCTATCGACCTCGGATTGCTGCATCGCGATCTCGGCTTGCTGATTCTCGCGGCCGGCATCGTCGATGACACCACCGGATGGTTGCTGCTCTCGCTGGTCACCGGCCTGGCCCAGCGCTGCAAGCTGAATCCGCTCTCTTCGTATTCCTCGTTGGATCAGCAGTGGCGTTCATCGCGTTTTGCTATTTCGCGGGCTATCGCCTGATGGCGCGGCTCTGCGCTGGGTTGACGATCGCACCTACATCGAGCACGGCAAGTTGAGCGCGATGGTCATAATCACGCTCGGCTGCGCATTCGTGACGCAGGCGATCGGCGTGCAGGCGGTGTTCGGCGCGTTCAGCGCGGGTGCGATGTTAGGCAACGGATCGGCGCGCGCGCGCGTAGGCAGGATCGCGACGAGCTCGAGGCGCTGACTCTCGGCTTTCTGGCGCCGATCTTCTTCGCTTATTCGGGCCTCAAGGCCGACGTCTCAACCCTGAGCGACCCGCTTATTGCGGCAATCATACTGGCGATCGCATGCGGCGCAAGTTCATCGGTGCCGGCGCGGGCGGTCTGCTCGGCGGTCTCAGGTGGCGGGAGGCTTCGGCCGTTGCGGTCGGGATGAACGCGCGTGGCGAAATGGAAGTCGTCGCCGCGCTCATTGGGCTCAGTCTCGGCGTGCTGACGCCGCAGATGTATACGGTCGTTATCCTGGTCGCAATCGTGACTTCGGTGATCACGCCTGGGCTGCTCAGCTGGTCGCTGTCCGAGGTCGAGGAGCGGCCGAGCGACGCCGAGCGGCTCGAGCGCGAGCGGTTGCTGAAGCGGCTCGAAATAAAGGCCGAAGGCGCCAAGCTCCTGGTGCTGGGCGGCGGTCCACATGCCGCCCTCGCGACTCACATGGCGGCCGCACTCGCGAATCATTCGGAGGCGAGTATCACGATTTTTCGCGCCTACTCGGCGGGCCGCAATGGGCGGCGGAATGACGCCTTCAACCAGGAGTTCGCGAAACTCGAAGAAGTGGCAAAGTCCGGCGGCGCTGCCCACGTTCATTAACGCACCGCCAGCGGCGAGACGATTAGCGACACGATCACGCAGAAGACTCAGCGCGGCTACGATGCGATCTTCGTCGGCGCGTCGGAACTTGCGGGCAAAGAAGTGATCGGCGGCGAGATGCTGCGGCAGTTGGTCAACATTGCGCGCACCGGTGGTGATTGTTCGCGGCGGCCGCGCCAAGGCGCCATTCATGCGCTTGCTGACTCCCATCACAGGCGCGCCGTTCTCGCGCCTCGGCGCGACCGTGGCCATGCAATACGCGCAAGTTTTCAATTCGCGCGTAAACCGCGCTCTACGTGCACGAGGGCGCGATGCTCTCGTTTCGGAGTCACGCCGGCGTTGAGGAAGGCGATGAGTTCGTGCAGGAAGTCAGCAAGCTCGGCAATGAACTTGGTGTCGATATCGAAACGCTGGTCGGCAGTGGGCGCAAGCCGGAGAACGTGATCCTGAGCGCCGCGCACAACGGCGACTACGATCCGCTCGTGATGGGAGTGCCGTTCCGCTCGTCGGAGCAGCGGATCTACTTCGGTCCGCGGGTGCGCGAGGTTCTGCGCGGCGCGCGCTGCTCAGTTGCCCTGGTCGTCCCGCCGCAACAGTCCGTGCGGGAGAGCTAGGCATAAAGTGGGTACCGAAACGCTCGCTTGGTCCTGCCCGCGATGCTATTGCCGTGCATGGGAGGCGAAACGATGGATGCCCACGCCGAAATCAAGCGCGCGATCGATGCCTACAAGGAAAACGCCGTTAAGGTCAGCCACGCCATTCATAAGCGTCCCGAGCCGCGCTTCGAGGAAAAATTCGCATCCGAGCAGCTCACTAGCGCCGCTGAAGAGTTAGGACTCAAGGTCGAAAGAGGAGTCGGCAATCTGCCGACAGCGTTCCGCGCCGAGTTTGGCGGTGAGGGGCCGATCGTCGCGATCATGGCGGAGTACGATGCGCTGCCGAACGGTCATTCGTGCGGGCACAATCTGATCGCAGGCGCCGCGCTTACAGCGGTCGCGGGACTCAGCCGCATCGGCTCGCAACTTCCCGGACGAATCGTGTTTCTGGGCACGCCGGCCGAAGAAGGCGGCGGTGGAAAGATCCTGCTGCTCAATCGCGGCGTCCTGAAGGGCGTGGACGCCGCCATGATGGCGCATCCGATGGACGCCGAATACCGCACGATGCCGGCGCTCGCGACGCATCAGATGAAGATTGCCTTCCACGGCCGCGCCGCACATGCCTCGCTCGCGCCGTGGGACGGAGCAAGCGCGCTCACAGCGGTCTTGCAGTTCTTCCAGAGCCTCGATTCGTTGCGGTTGCATCTGCGCGACGGCTCGCGCCTGCATGGGATCATCACCAACGGCGGGCAGGCGGTGAATATCATCCCGGAACTGACCGAATGCCAGATATTGGCGCGCGGCAAAACCAGCAAGTACGCGAAGGAAATCAGTGAGCGAATCACGCGCTGCGCCGAGGCCGCGGCGCTCTCGACCGGGACCAAGGCTGACGTGAACGTTGTCGGCGGCTATAAGAACATGATCAACAACATGAGTATCGCCGATCGCTACGCCGCCCACAGCGAGGCACTCGGCACGCGCGCACCGGTTGCGCGGCCCGATATCCCGACCGGCAGCACCGACATGGGCGATATCAGTCATGCGATGCCCGCGATACATCCAATCTTCGCGATCTCGTCGCATGGCGAGGGCTCGTGCCATGAAGACGCGTTCGTCAAACATGCCGACTCGCCACGTGGCTACGACGCGATGATCCGCGTCGCCAAGGCGATGGCGATGACTGCCTACGATCTTTTGAGGGAACCTGAGTTACTGAAAGCGGCGAAGGCGGAGTTCGCCGAACGCAAGGAGAGCTAACGATCCTCGATTCTTATTGGCAGCCGCATCCACCGCCGCAGCATCCACCGCCGCCCATGCGCGAGCCGCCGTTCGCCGCAATCGCGCTCGCCGCCAGAGCGGCGCCAGCACCGTTGCTCCGCGACGCGAAAACTGACATTTCGCGCGTCAGGTGATTGCCGCTGCACGACGGGCATTCAGCGTCGTCGTGACCGGGGCGCACCAACGTCTCGAAGGTGCGTTCGCAGTCAAGGCATCGATATTCGTAGATCGGCATCCTGGCTACTCGTCCATTGGCTGAGCGTACTCGACCAGCACCCCGCGCGTCGCCTTCGGGTGCAGGAAGCAGATCATGCCGGCCAGGCCAACGCGAGGTTTTTGATCGATGAGAGGGACCTGCTTCGCGCGAGCGGCGTCGAGCTCGAGTTCGACGTTGTCGGTCTCAAAGCAGACATGATGGAGCCCGCCGCCTCGGCGAGCAAGGAACTTGCCGACGCCGCCGTCAGGATTGATCGGCTCGAGCAGCTCGATCTCGCTCTCGCCGACCCTGAGCAGCGCGGCGCGCACGCCCTGCTCTTCGATCGTCGCGCTCTTGGTGAAACGAAGGCCGAGCGAGTCGCGCCAGAACTTGAGCCCCTGCTCGAGGTTCGGCACGACCACGCCGACGTGATGGATCTTCTTCAGCACCGCGTGCTCGTTATCCCTTGTGATCTAGGCACTCCTTGTGCTGCAAGGCGTTCCACTTGTTGAGCATCTCCGGTGAGCCAAGGGTCGCATGCTGCGCGCGCGTCTCCGCCAGTTTGTTGCAGGCGGCGGCAACATTGCCTTCCTGAACGTACACGACGGCGAGTTCGTACTTGGCCTCGTACCACAGGTTGTCCGATTCAGCAGCCGTGCTCTCGACGTTGGTCCAGAGCGTAACCGCGTCCTTCCAGTTCTTCTTCGCCTGCGCGATGCGAGCGAGACCGGCGTTGGCGTCGGGCGACGCCGGGTCAGCCTTCACGACCTGGTTGAAGATCTGCTCAGCCCTGGGCTCGTCGCCAAGTGCCTGGTATGCCTGGCCGAGATACGACAGCGTACCGGTCAGGTTCTTGGCCGGGATCTTTCCCGCCGCAACCATCTCGGGGAAATAGCTGTAGGTAATCGCGGTCAGCTTCGCATAGGCGAGGTAGGTCTTCTGGTCGCCATTCGCGAGTGCTTGCTGTCCGCTCTTCCAGAAATCGAGGCCGAGACCCTTCAGGAAATCCTGGTTGGCCAGGCTGCCCTTGCTCTTCTCGACGAGAGCCTGCACGTCGCGATCAACCTCGTCGAACTTGCCAGTCTGAGCGAGCGCGGTGATGCGCCACTCGGCGACGTCGTGGAAGTGGTCGCTCATCGTCGGGTACTGGGTCTCGTAGCCCTCTGTCAACGAAGCAACCTGCGGGTAATCGACCTTGGGCTCCTGCTCGAGGATCTCGACCAGCATCAGGATCGCGCGGCCGCGGGTATCGTGAACGAACTTCTTGGTCGATTGGGAGGAGGCCATGCGCTCAGCCTCCGGCGCCATCTTGATCGTCTCCTGCAGGTCGCCGATCGTCTGGCGTTTAAGCGTGTCGATATCGACCTTCGGGCCTTTGTAATCTTTGCTGCCCGCGGTAGCGAGAGCCTGGTAGTTACACTCGGCTTCGTTGAACCTGGCGGTGTAGCTGTAGTCGTTCTGTCCCTTCACCTGCGAGTACATCTGGGCAGCTTCCAGGAAATTGCCCTGCTTCTGCAGGCGCTCGCCGAGACGGAACCTCATCTCGGGCGCATACTCTCCGCCCGGGAACTTCTGCAGATAGCCCTGGGCGGCATCAACCCACTGCTTCTCGAGGTTCGCATCCTTGCCGCCCGACTGATCCCAGCGTTGGCGCGCAAGGCTGTACTTCATGTACTCGGCCCAGTTGGCGTCTGCGCCAGTGCCGCGTGACATCCCGTTCAGCAGCGCCTCGACCTGGTCGTAGCGCTTCTGCTTCAGATAGATATCGGCGGCGAACTTGTATCCCTTGGGATATTTGCCGGTGGCAGCAGCCTCGGCGAAATACTTGGCCGCGCCGTTCTCGTCATGGCGCGAGAGCAGGATATTGGCGAGCAGCCACTTCTCGAACGGGTCACTCGAGTTGCCGAACTCCTCGATGACGTTGTGCGAGTACTTGGACGCCGCGGCCACATCGATCGCGAAGCCCTGCTTGTCATTCTCGTGCGTTTTGAGCGAGTCGACGATTTGCTTGTGATACTGCGCGCGCTGAGCGGGATCGTGAGTTGCGGCCTCGGCCTGGAACAGCGCCTGGAGCTGGAGCATCTGGCCACCGCCGCTCGATCCGGCATTGGCTCCCGCGTACTTCTGCGCTTCCTGCGGCTTGCCCATCGCCATGTAGGTGGTAGCGAGGCCCTGTTCCGCGGCCCTGTACTGCGCCGAGCCAGCGCCTCCGCCTTCCATGATTTGCTTGAAGTCGGCGATCGCCTTGTCGTATTCGCTGTGATCGAACTTGCCGAGCTCGCGTTCGCAGAACGCGCGGCCGAGCAGGTTCTCACGAATCAGCGTCGGATCGACGATTACGAGCGTACTCTCGGTGAAGCCGTCGATTGCCTCATTGAGCAGGCGCTTGGACTGTTCAGCGTTGTCGTTGAACAGCGTCGTGGCGCCCTGGAATCGGAGCCAAGCGAGCGGATAAGCCGCCTGCAGCGCGATCTTCTCAGGCGCGTCGTAATCGCACTGTCCGCCCTGGTCGATTGAAGCGATACAGTCGTCCTTCTTTTTCTTGTAGGTCTGGCTGATCCGCGTGAGCATCGACTCGAGCTCGTTGTAGAGTGGAATCAGCGCGCTCTTGTCAGCTTTGCCGCTCGACGCGAGCTTGGCGAAGTCCTGTTCGGCCTTGTCCAGACGCTCGACGACAGATTCTGCCGTGCCGGCATTGGATTCGGCCTCGCTCATCTGACCTTGGATACTGCTGATTTCACTATTGAGTTCACCCATGCTCTGGGCTGCGGCGGCGCCTGACCACAGAGCGATCGCGCACACCGCCGAAATCATCGCCAAAAGACGAGGCGTAGAAAGCCTAGGCTTCATTTTCTTAGTCCCCACGTACTGTTCCCTGGAAACGGGTCGCCTTACATAAAGACAACCCGCCCATGAGGTCAAGCAAAACGAAATACTTGCGCAACATCATTCATGGACGCAAGCGAGGATATCCGAACTGTACGGCCCGAAATCTTCGTCGCGCCCTCCAGTGCCGGGTCGAGCAGCACTGCGCCAAGGCCCGCCGACTCCGCAGCGTCGAAATCGAGATGGGCCGAATCGCCGACATGAATCGCGTCACCGGCAGCAATGCCATGGCGGGCGAGCGCGGCCGCGAAAATCTCACGATGCGGCTTGGCGTATCCGGCTTCCGATGAAATCGTTATGGAGTCGAAAAAACGCGCGAGGCCGAGTCCATCGAGAATTCGGTACACGCGAAAGTCAAAATTCGAGATCACTCCAAGCTCGAGACCACTGTTTTTTAGACGATTCAGCATAGGCGCCGCTTCAGGATCGGCGCGCCAGTTGGCGGGCTCGCCGAAGTGCGCGAAGAGCGCGTCAAAATAGGCATCGAAGTCGTCGAAAGTACCTAGCCCTTCGAAGCTTTCAGCGACCCGCTCGCGCCACCATTCGCGCTCGAGTCGCCTGATTTCATCCGGCGCATGTTCGGGGCCAAAGGCGAGGGGCGGCGCCGAACCGAAAGCGTGGCGAAAGCCGGCCTCCACTGCCTCGACAGGGGCATCGAGGCCGAACTTCCGGGCGATGCGCGCATAGACCTCGCCGATCGCCTCGCGCGATTCGAATAGCGTGCCGGCCGCGTCGAAGAAGATCGCTCGCAGCCGGCGATGGGAGCTATCTGAGCCCATCCCAAATTTGGATCAGCACACCGAACGCCGACTGAGGTGAGATGAAGAACTGCCGCTCGCCGCGCCAATTGCGCTTTTCATCGACGATACGCACGCCGTCCGCCTTCATGCGGTTGCGCATCCCGTCGAAGTCCTTGATGTCGAGCGAGATGTGATGCATCCCCTCGCCGTAGCGGGCGATGAACTTCGCGACGAAGTCGTTTGCGGCCGCATGCGGCGGGCGCGCGATGAATTCGAGCTTGAAGCCCGCGACCTCCATGTGGCCGAGCACAAAGTTGCCCTCGGAATTGCTGATGTGCGGATCGCGATCGGACTTGCCTCCGAGGTAGCGGCCGAAGAACGAGTACGCCGACTGGATGTCCTTGACTGCTATCGAGACGTGGTCGAAATACGCGAGGCCGTCGGGCGCGGGCTTCGGATGCGGCTGCTCGAAATTCGGCACCTGCCAGAACTGGATCAGCGTGCCGAATGCCGAGCGCGGCGAGATGAACGCAGTCGCTGAGCCGCTCTCTGAGGTCATCTCATCAACCACGCGAACGCCGTCAGCCTTGAGCATCGAGGTGATGGGCTCGAGATGGTTCACCTCGATAGACAGATGATGCATGCCCTCGCCGTGACGATCGATAAACTTCGTGACAAA
>JASHQJ010000338.1 GCA_030037595.1 Candidatus Binataceae bacterium | reverse complement strand
CGCCGCCGCGGAAACAAAGTTGTGAAACGCGAGCCCCGCCATCTGCACCAGATAGCTCATCGTCGACTCGCCGCCGTAAGCCTGCCAGTTGGTGTTAGTTGTGAAACTGGCGGCCGTGTTGAACGCTAAATCCGGCGCAACCGCGCCCATGCCCTGCGGATTGAAGGGCAGGACCCCCTGCAGACGTTCGAACGCATAAAGCAGCAGCATTCCGGCGAGGCTGAACATTAGCATCGCGATGGCGTATTCGGGCCAGGTCATCTCGGCGGTCGGATCGACGCCGCAGAGTCGATAGATGAGCCGTTCGAGCGGCTCGAGCACAGGATCGAGGAACGTATGTTCCCCATTGAAGACTCGAGCAATGTAGAGGCCCAGCGGAACGCTGGCCGCGGTGACGATCGCGAAGAAGACCACGACCTGAACGATCGCATTTGTTGTCATGACTTACCTGTCAGAACTTTTCAGGTCGGAGCATCGCGTAGACAAGATATGCCGTCAGAGCGACGGCGCATATCAATCCCAGGATCATTTCCAGGTTCATAGCTTTTCGCAGCCTCTGACATAGGCGAACGCCAGCGCGAAGAACGCGACCGTCGCCAAAATAGCTATTGCATCAAGCATGGCGGACTCGCCGGAGCAGTTTGCATGCCAATAATCATATGGTGGGGAAATCCTGCAACTTCGCGTTAAAGATTTAATTGCCTCTTTCGAAATGCATCGTGCGGTAGTTGCAATATGGTGTTCAGACGCGCCGCGCTCTGCGCATTTGCTGCTGTTCCAGTTGTCAAACTCAAATAGTCAGACGGGAAATTGACGAACGCGCCGAGTCGCATCCGCGCCGGACTCCGGGCTGCCGGTCAAATCAATCTCGCGTAGCCTAACAGACTGGGTAGTCCTTGAGAACATTGGCGTGCGTGCGAACACGGCGAGCCCGGGACAGGGGCCAACTTCGAAGGTTTTGAGCCGCTCACCAGCCTCGGTTGCTTTCAGTGGATTACGATCGCGGTCGAGCGCAGTGATAACTCCGCGCTGTCCGTCATTCACCATGAACGACCACTTGCAGCGGATGCAAACGTAAAGATATCGATGAGGTTTGAAGAACCCCGGAAGCCGCCCCATCGACTTGATTACGAAATCATGGCGGAGACTTTGCGGAGTATTAGCAGGCAACTTGTTCAGCTTCATTGTCTCTCTATGCCGCCGATCGACACACTTCCACGCGGGTCTACGAGCAGCCAGCATGCCAGAAAAAACGCGAGGAAAATCGGCCTGATTTAGTGCCCGGATAAATTGAGCTTTCGATTTGCATCGTGCCCGGCGATGCAGCTTGCAAGGAAGACGCCAAATACACCGCAGAATGGAATGGCGTTGGCGCTAAACGACGCGCGCCTAAGCACTCGCGCAGATTGGCTTACGGCAGATGCCTAGACTTCGGTCAGCATCCGATGCAGAGGCGCCATTATCTCGCCGGTCTCGAGACCTATCGGACATGCGCCCTTGCACGGCTTTGCTCTGCACGAGAGACAGGCGGTCGCATTGACTGGCAGGAGTTTGTACTCGCGCTGCGCCAGTTCGAAGTCGCCATAGTCACGCGCGTACATCCGCGTTCGTAGAACCTGCGAGATCG
This sequence comes from Candidatus Binataceae bacterium, assembly GCA_030037595.1. Classification (GTDB taxonomy): domain Bacteria; phylum Desulfobacterota; class Binatia; order Binatales; family Binataceae; genus JASHPB01. Next base: position 9,197 of record JASHQJ010000338.1, on the reverse strand, counting down.
GCACGCCGCTCGGACACGAGTCCTCGCAGATGTCGCATCCCTGTCGGCAATGCGAAGCTGAGTTGAACGCCATGTAGCGCCGCAGCAAGGGTATATCGCCGGCGGCAGCGGTCCGCCATCCTGACGCACCGAGATATTCGTCTATCAGGTCGCGGCTCGTCATCGACACGATCAGTGCGTCAACATTGGGATTCGAGAGCACCCAGCGAAACGCCGCCTGCGAGAACGTCGCGCCGTCTTTCTCATAGGGCCGCATATCGTTCAGTCGCGCGCCCATCAGCGTCTTCATCACGACGGTGCCCATGCCTTTGGATTTAGCCTTGGCCAGGATGCGCGGCAGCTCAGGCTGAATCGCGATGAAATCGAAGTCGCGGAAGAAGCGCTTGATAAAACTCGGATCCTGGCCGAAGTTATGCGCGGCCAGGATCACGTCGTAGTGGCCGCTATCGATCGCGTAGTCGAGGCACTCGCCGAGGTTTCCGGCATGCCCTGACATCCCGGTGAATTTCAGTTTGCCCTGGTGCTTCGCCTTGTCGACGAACTCGTACCATTCAGGGTTCTTGAGACGCGCGACGTCGTTGACAGCATGGTTGAAGAAGATATCGACGTGATCGGTCTGCAGTCGTTTGAGGCTCCCCTCAAGCGTCAGCATCATCTCCTGCTGCGTCGTCGTCGGATAGGCGAACATCTTGGAGGTGAGCACTAGCTTGTCGCGCTTGCCCTGCAATGCGTTGCCAATCGTGGTTTCCGCCTCGCCGTCGGTGTAATCGGAAGCCGAATCGAAATAGTTGATGCCGAGGTCGAACGCGTGACGGACAAGATCTTCCTGGCCCGTGTGGAGCCGGCTCGACCCGAACGAGATATCGGAAATCTTGAGGCCCGTGCTGCCGAGCGGAACGTAGCGCTGGACCCGCGGCGGCGTGGGATTGATCGCGGCGCGAACCTCGCTCGCGACTGAAAGAAGGCTGACGCCAAGCGAGGCCAGAGCCCCAGTCTTCAGGAACTCGCGCCGATCGAATGCATAGCTCGCGCGATGGTTTTCAGGCCGCTCATCTTGTCGTGACTTCACGAGCGCACCTCCACGATGGTCGAGTTGTCAGTGCCATTTCAGCACTACAGGCGCCTCGATCTCAATGCGAAAAATGAGGTGCGTCAGTTCTTCTGCCGGCGAAGTGTCGCGAGTACGGCCTTGATAATCTCAGGAGGAACTTCCGCGGGGACTTCGTCATCGGGATCGGCGTATGCGCCCTTGGCGAGCGCCACGATTTCCCCGTATTCGCGCAGATAGACCTTGCAAGGTGCGCATTTATTGATGTGGTCCTCGAAGACTCGCCGCAATTCTCCGGCCAGCTCGCCGTCGCGATACGCCCGGATGAAGTCAACAAATTCCTTGCAAGTCATTCAGAAACTTCCTGTAGTGAGCGACCGCGCAAACGTCGATGTTCATCGAACCAGCAGCCCTGCGAGTTTGATGCTTAAGCTATGGGCGAGGTTTCAAGAAATAGTCATCGAAGTGAAGCTGCCAAAAAGTATCATTGAGCATCGATAAGTACATTAGCGGCGCAAACTCGTGAGTTTTCGCAAAAACTCTCGAACTAATAATGTTCTCGCGAATTCGTCGAAGCAGCCTGGGCGAATGATCCAAAAAAATATCGTGATTTCCGGCACTTGGAGTGGCCGGCCTCACGCCGTCGAGCGGTACATCATTTGCTCATTGGCTCGGCATGCCACGAATCAGCGATATTCAATTGTCGGACGCGATGCTGCACGGGGCGAATGCAGACGAAGGCGACCTGGTCGATCGGCTGAAGCGCGGCGACCAGTGGGCTTTCGAGACGCTGGTGCAACGATACGGCGGCCGTATGCTGGCCGTCGCGCGCCGCTTTCTGCCGGTAGAGCAGGACGCGCGCGATGCGGTCCAGGAGGCGCTGCTCTCGGCATTCAGGTCTATTCACAGCTTTGCCGGCGAGGCGCGCATTTCGACCTGGCTTCATCGAATCGTGGTCAACGCCGCCTTGATGCAGCTTCGATCGCGCCGCCGCCGCAACGAGGAGCCGATCGAAAACCTGCTGCCGCACTTCAATGAAGAGGGTAAATGGTCGGACGAATCCAGCGGCACGCTCGGTGAGGAGCTGCCCTTCGAGCGGCGCGACACGCGCGACTTCGTCCGCAGCTGCATCGCGCGTCTGCCAGAGAGTTATCGAACAGTGCTCCTGCTTCGCGATATCGAGGACCTCGACACCGCGCAGGTCGCCGCGATGCTCGACGCTACTCCGAACACCATCAAGGTGCGGCTCCATCGCGCGCGCCAGGCTCTACGGACAATCGTCGAGCGCGAGATGCACTCCGCGGCAGATGCGCTCGTTCGGGTGTAACGCGTCCAGCCTCGCGATTCGATCAGGCCGCCGCCCATCGCACCTAGCCGATAGTGCTCGTGCGCCGGTGCTGCTACCCTTTTAGCTTCCAGTTGCCATGTTCGTTCGGCGATTCGTTCCCTGCCTGATGGCCTTGGTGTGCGTGCTCGGCGCACTGGTCTTTTACAATTCCATCGCGATCGCCGCGGAAAAGAATCTGGCAGTGAATGGTGACCTGTCGCGCGGGTCCAAGAACATTCCCTACCAATGGTTCGGCACCGCGCATTCGCGCAAGCTCACCGATTTCGGATGGCAGCGTGGTGAGCTCAAGATGACCAACCGCTCACCGAACTACGCGAGCTGGCATCAGATTCTGATGTTGCGCCCCGGATGGTATCGATTGAGCGCCATGGTTCGCACCGAGGGCGTACGTGACGACGGGCCCGGCGCCACGATCGCGGTCAAGGCCGTCGGCGGCGAGCGCCTCGCTTCCAACGCGCTGCACGGCACGAGCGATTGGTCAGCGGTTACACTCTATCTCCATGTCGCGAAGTGGGGCGAGACGAGCGAGCTGCTGCTGCAACTCGGAGACGATGGCGATTTCGAAACCGGGAGCGTCTCCTATCGCCAGGTCGAAGTTGAGCAGATACATGGGCCGCCCGCGGGCGCGGCACCCGTCTATGAATTGGGTCAGCCTGTTGTCGCCAGTACTCCAGCCGCCGCGACTCCACCGACAGGCTTCGACTATCAGCGCCCGCTCGGCGTCATCTGCGGCACCATGCTCATCGTAATGCTTACGATCTGCCTCGGCACGATATGGCGCCCCGCGATCTCGCGGCCGTCGGCGCCGCTGATCGCCGGCGTGCTAGTGATGGTCGTGATAGCGACCGTCGAGTTCGCGCTCCTCTACCGCTTCGAGGGCTACTTCTGGGACATATGGCAAAAGACCAACCGCGCACTGCTCGCGGTCAAACTAGGCCCGCGCGATATCTACAATCCCGGCCTGCCGGTGGATTCTTATCCTCCCGGCTCGCTCTACCTGCTCTGGCTCTCCGGATGGCTCGGCCGCGTGATAAGACCGAGCGCAACAGGCTTTCGCGTACTGGTCGAGAGTCCGCCTGTCGTCGCCAGTATGCTGCTCGGGCTGACCTTGCTCTTTGCGGCGAGGCGCGAGAGTAGCGGATGGCGCGCGTTCGCGATCATGAGCATGTTCGCGTTCAACCCTGCCCTCGTCTTTGACACCGTCGTCTGGGGGCAAAGCGATTCTGTGGTCGCGCTCGCGATGCTTGCGGCCGCGATCCTGATACTCCATGGGCGATGGCGCCTTGGCTGGATCGCGGCCGCGATCGCGCTGCTGGTCAAACCGCAAGCAATTGCGATCGTGCCGCCGCTCGGGATCTGGACGCTGATCAACGCCGGCCTCGGTGAGACTGTGACCTGCGCAGCCATTTCAGGTGCAACGATGCTGGTCGGCATCCTGCCGTTCATCGTCGGTCATCCCCCCAACTGGATTATCGAGGTCTACCGCACGCTCGGGAGCCGCTTCACCGACGCGTCGGTAGGAGCATTCAACCTGCACGCGCTCCTCGGTGGCCTCGAGACTCCCGACTCAGTCAAGGTCGCGCTGGTCTCGTACTACGCGCTCGGAATGTCGGCGATTGCGGGTTCATTCGTGATTGTCGCGTTCCTGGTGTGGCGTGCACGCAGTGCGAACACGGTGATGCTCGCCACTTTCATCGCGATGCTCGCGCTGTTTGTGTTCGCGCCGCGGATGCATGAGCGGTACACCTACTACCCGCTCGTGTTTCTTGCCCCGCTAGCGCTCGAATCGCGCGTTCTGACGGCGTCATACGCAGTGCTCACTGCGACATCATTTTTCAATCTCTATTTCATGAAGTATCTGTCGGACAGCTCGAGCTTCTTCTCGAATCACGCGCACTGGCCGGTCGGACTCGCGTCGGCCTTGAATCTCGCCCTGTTCATCGTGGTCACCGGCTACGCACTGTTCAGGCTTGCGACTCACCGCGAGCCGCGCGCAACGGGCGCTGCCCCGATCCCCGCGGAACAACCCGCAGTAACTTGATGGCGGAGCATCACTTTGCGAATTAGACTCTCCGCGCGAGGCGGCTCTGCCTCTCGGTTATGGAAGCTCGTGCCAGCAGCAGTGAGCGCGTGCGAAAGGCGGCTCCGGTTCGCCCGCGTGATCTGATTTACGCGATCGACGAGCTTCCGCCGCTCCTCCATCTCGCACTGCTCGGCTTTCAACATGTTGCGGTCATCTGCCCATACCTTGTTTTCGTCACGCTGATCGTGCAGGCGGCCGGGGCTCCCGTCGAAGTTGCGTCGAGTGCGGTGAGCCTTGGCATGCTGGCGGTCGCGATCGCGACGCTCCTCCAGGCGTATCGCGTCGGTCCAGTCGGCTCCGGCTACCTGATTCCTCCGGTAGTTTCCGCGATCTACTTTGCACCCGCGTTGCACGCGGCGCGTGGCGTCGGTCTGCCTGTAGTGTTCGCGATGACCGCCTTCGCCGGCGCGTTCGAGATGCTGTTCGCGTGGATCCTGCCGCGAATGCGCCACGTCTTTCCTCCCGTCGTGTCGGGCTTCATCGTCATGGCCGTCGGCGCGGAGCTCGGACTAATCGGCGTGCAGGGCTTCCTCGGCGTCACCGATCTGGCCGATCCGAATCTCGGGACTCACGTGGCGGTAGCGTTTGCGACGCTCGCGATCATGATAAGCCTGGGCGTCTGGGGCGGCGGACTCGCGCGCCTGCTGTGCGGGCTTATCGGCCTCGTCGTCGGCGTGGTTCTGTCGCTCCATTACGGCATGTTCACCGGTCACCAGGTGCAGATGATCTCTGAGTGCCGCTGGATCGGATTGCCTAGCGTCGGCTTCCTTTCCTATCGCTTGGACGCGATGTACGTGGTGCCGTTTGCGATCGGCGGCCTCGCTTCGGGTCTGCGCACGATAGGCGTCGTCACCACGGCGCAGAAGATCAACGACTCATCCTGGCGCCGGCCCGATCTGAACAACGTGCGTTCCGGAGTGCTGACGGACGGACTTGCATGCGCAATCGGCGGGCTGCTCGGCGCCTCAGGACTCAGCGCGTCGCCGAGTCTGATCGGAATCGAGAAAGTTACCGGCGCGACCAGCCGCTATATCGCATGGGCGATTGCGGCATGGCTGGTGGCGCTCGCGATGCTGCCGAAAGTGGGCGCCGCGCTGCTCGCGCTGCCGCTGCCTGTAGTCGGCGCGGCACTGCTCTTCAACGGCGCGTCGATGCTGGTCGGCGGCATCCAGATCATCGCCTCGCGGCCGTTCACGATGCGCTCGACGTTCGTCGTGGGCATCTCGTTTCTGCTCGCGCTGAGCCGCGTCGTCTACCCGCAGTTTTACCATCAGCTGCCCGACTGGACCGGCAGCTTCACCGATTCGATTCTCTCGATCGCGGTTATTTCATGCGTGCTGCTGAATCTTGTGTTCCTGATTGGCGAACGGCGCACTACCTCGACCGTGATTGAATCGCTCGGCGCCGAGCGGACCGAGAAGATCGAGGAGTTTCTCCGCGCTCGCGGCAAGGCCTGGGAGATCAACCACTCTGACGTCGAGCGCGCGGTCACCAGCGTCGATGAGATTATTCATATCCTCGAAACCGGCGGGCATCTCGACGGCCCGCTCAAGGCGAAGATCGAATACGACGATCTCGATTTGGTCGTCGGATTGAAATACAGCGGCTCGTTGCCGTACCTGCCATCGGAACAGGACACTCCGCGTGGACTGGTCGAGGAGCAGATTTTCGCCGTCGGATTGTCGGGATACTTGTCTTCCGTCTATCCCGATCGCCTCGACGTCTCGAGCGACGACCGCACCTGCGAGATCAAGCTCTACTTCCAGACCTGATACGCTTAGGATGAACAACTTGGACGGTGCTTTCGATGCGTTACATCTGATCGAACAATTGACAGAAGGATGCGCGTCAATAGAATGAACCTGCGCCGACCGTTCTCGCGAGGGAAGTAGGCCGTCTAACCAACGGTCGCCGACGTCCGAGGCGGCGGCCTTTTCCGACCGCGCCGACAAGAGGGAAAAGGCGGGAAAAAGGTGACTTCTACCGCCTCGACCTCCGGCGCGGCGGTGCTCTCAAAAAGACTCGGCCCCGGCCGGGATTGCGAAGACGCTCCGCGCGTGTTCGAAACGATTGTTTCGGCGACGCGGGGCGTCAGCCGTTTGGGGAGGAATCAAGATGGTCACCGAAATCGACGCTTATCGCGACGTGATCGAGCAACTCGGCGATCCCGCGACTCGCACCGCCGCCTATGTCGAGCTCCACAAGATCGGCCAGGATGCGGTCGGCGCGGCGCGCGAAGGGCTCTCGCATCCGAACTGGCGTGTGCGGCAGTTCTCGGCGATGTTCCTCGACAACTACTGGGACGCCGCCGCGCTTCGGCGCCTTATCCTCAATTTGCACGATCCCAAGCTCAAGGTGCGGAAGGCTGCCGTGCATTCGCTCGGATGCGATCGATGCAAGAACGGCGAGAATCCGATCGACGTGCTGCCTCTCATCGCCGAGCGTATTCGCGAGGACAAGAGCATCAAGGTGCGGCGGATGGCCGTGCTGACGCTCGCGATCCAGACGCCGAGCCGGCGCATCGCGCGCGTGTTGCGCTGCGTGCTCCGCGACGAGAACGATCCGAAGATTCGGTCGTACGCCAACTACGGTTTGAAGCGTTACGAAGAGGCGATGAGCGCGGCGGCAAGTCAGCAAGCCACGAGTTAGTGTCGCTCGCAATTTAGTTTGGCTTCCATCGTCGCGGCGCTGGTAAGATTCAGCGGACCGCGCGATGAACGAACCTGTCGACAACGCCGCCTCGAGCGCTGCGCGTGACGAAGGCGCGCGAGGCGCGAAGCTCGGCGATCTTGCACGGCTCTTCTTTCGTCTCGGCGCCACCGCGATGGGCGGTCCCGCCGCTCATATCGCGATGATGGAAGACGAGGTGGTGCGCCGGCGGAAATGGGTCACGCGCGAGCACTTCCTCGACATGCTCGGCGCGGTCAACCTGATTCCCGGTCCCAACTCGACCGAGATGGCGCTGCATATCGGCGAGCGACAGGCGGGTTGGATGGGGCTGATCGTTGCCGGCGCCAGCTTCATAGTTCCCGCCTTTCTGATCGTGCTCGCGGTCGCCTGGGCCTACGTCCGATTCGGCACGATCCCGACTGCGCGCGGCCTGCTTTACGGCGTGAAGCCGGTGATTATCGCGGTCGTGTTGCAGGCGCTGTGGGGTCTTAGCCAGAGCGCGATCCGCTCGCGGATCCTCGCTGCGTTGGCTGTGGTTGCAGTCGTCGCCGCGATGCTCGACGTGAACGACCTTGTGGTGCTGATCGGCGGCGGAGTCGTGATGGTGGCGATCAAGCTGGCGATGGAGCGTGGCGGCATTCGCGCGCTCGTGCCATGGCCCGCACTCGCGCCCGCCGCGATGGTCTTGTCGGCTGCAGGAGCGGCGACGGCATTCAGCCTCACGACGATGTTTCTCTTCTTTCTGAAGGTGGGCGCGGTGCTATTCGGAAGCGGCTACGTGCTGCTCGCGTTCATCCGTTCGGACCTCGTCGATCACCTGCACTGGATGACCAACGCGCAGTTGCTCGACGCGGTCGCGGTCGGGCAGGTCACGCCTGGCCCAGTGTTCACGACCGCAACGTTTATCGGCTACATGCTGGGCGGAGTGCGCGGCGCGATCGTGGCGACGATCGGAATCTTCCTGCCTTCCTTCATCTTCGTTTCGATCAGCGGTCCGCTGATTCCGAAGCTTCGCCGCTCCGCGATGGCGGGCGCCTTCCTCGACGGTGTGAACGTCGCCGCCTGGGCGCTGATGGTCGCGGTCACTTACTATCTCGGGCGGGACGCGCTGGTTGACGTCGTAACGATCGTGCTAGCCGTGGTCAGCGCGGTCGCGCTGCTCCGCTACCGAATCAATTCGGCGTGGCTGGTTATCGCCGGCGGTCTCATCGGTATCGCCGTCGGACCGTGGCTCGGGCGCTGAGGGCGATCAAAATTCCACCGCTGCCGGTTCTGCTCACGATTTACTTAGTTTCGACATGATGATTCCCTAGGCGCACCACTGCGTCCAGCGTGCGGCAACATCGGCCGTCGGTCGCGATAGCGGAGGATAGTGAAGCCATGTCGGTACTGAGTGAATTCAAGCAGTTTGCAATGCGAGGCAATGTGATCGATTTGGCGATCGGCTTCGTGGTCGGCGGCGCGTTCGCCAAGATTGTCAGCTCATTGACCGGCGACATCCTCATGCCGCCGGTCGGAGTAGTGCTCGGACACGTCGATTTTTCAAACCTGTTCATCGACCTCGGGAGCAAACACTACGATACCCTCGCGCAGGCGAAAGCGGCGGGGGCGGCAACACTCAACTACGGCGTCTTCATCAACACGATCATCGATTTTCTGATCATCGCGTTCGCGGTGTTCCTGCTGGTCAAATGGGTGAATCACCTGACGGGCGCGGACAAGCCTGCTGCCGTGACGACCAAGGATTGCCCGTATTGCCTGAACTCGATTCCGATCGCGGCCACGAAGTGCGGGCACTGCACTTCGGAATTGAAGGCGGCCTGACGCGGCGCGCTGACCCTATTCAGCGTTCGACGACTTCGTACGGGCGCATCATCTCGTTATCTTCGTGCTCGAGGTTGTGGCAGTGCCATACGTAGCGGCCCGGGTAGCCTTCGAAGCGCACGATTATTCGCGTTACCATGGCGGGTTCGGCGCGCACCGTGTCTTTCCATCCCGATTCGTTGGCGTCGGGCGGAATGGCCGGGCCGGTGAATCGTAAGGTCTTC
>JASHQJ010000337.1 GCA_030037595.1 Candidatus Binataceae bacterium | reverse complement strand
CGCCGCCGGAGGAGTAAGAACGAAGGCCGATACGTCCGGACCGAGAACAAGAAGACTCGTGCATGGCGACCCAGGTGCGGTCGCCCGGGCTGTCGCTTGAGGCCACCGCTGCAATTACGCAGCCCACTGCGACAACATGCAGATGGTACCAGCGGGAGGGTTGAAGGCGCTCGTGTGGAGATACGGCTTGGTATTCGACCCAGCCGTGATCGGCGCGACCGATCACGAAGCTATTGTTGCTGTCGCGCAAACCGACATAGTAGCCACTATAGGAGTCCACGCCCTCTTCCTCGTCATTGGACCGAACGATGACGCCGGCATCACCATCATCGCCCAGCAGGCTCACATCCGCATCCACGGCGTAGTCAGTCCATGCGGTTGACCCGGTGACAAACTTCGCACCGCGCTCGTCGGAGTTATTGCGGATCGCACCCTGGTATAGACTCCACGCGCCACCAAAGGTCTGCCAGCCTGCAGTGTCCCCGGCGGCGAAAGCATCTTGCCAGGGCAGGCGAGAGTTCTGACTTGGCCAAAGCGCTTCGACCGCGAACGCAGCTGTGATGAGCAGCGCAGCCGCCAGGACGATCCAAATAGACTGGGAATTGGCGCGCCGAAGCTTCATTGTGCCCCTCGCGAGTCGCCGGAAAGTACTTGCTGTATCTCTGGGCGGTCAATGTTGTCACGGGTGATGAGGACAGAGGGGACGAGGACCGTTGGGTCGAAGGGATGTCCCTGGCGAAGCGCGGCGATCGCTTCTTCGGCACGCTGCCCGATGGCATAAGTGTTCTCGGCAATAATCGAGTCGACTTCGCCTTGGCGGATGCCTTCCATGAGGTCCAACTCCTGATCGCAGCCAAGAAGGCGAACAGACCCGGTCCGGTGCAACAGACGAAGAGCGGTCAACGCGCCCTCACTGTCGGTACTCGTGAGCGAGACTATGGCATCAAGACGAGGGTTACGGAGGAGAATCTGCTCGGCATTTTCCGCTGCCTCTTCAAAGGTGGGAGAACTGGTTTTGCGCTCGGCGATTGAGATATGAGGAAACTCAATGGCAAGCGTAGATTCAAATGACTTGTAACGGATCCAGTTTCCTGTAAGATTGGGATTCACGCCAAGCAAAGCTATGCTTCCTGAGCCGTGCAAGAGCACCCCGATCCGACGGGCGGCCATCTGCCCCATAGCTCCGTCGTCGTTGAGCACAAACACTAGGCCGTTGCCCGGCGGGATGGGAACCGAACTCCCGACGACTGCGACCGGAATATGCCTCGCCAGGGCTTCGCGCAAAGGTGAGATTAGAGCCAAGTATTGAGCCGGGGCGATCACCAGCCCCGCATCCTTTTGGCGAATGGCGGACTCGATCAGCTCGATTTGGCGTTCCACGTCATCGCTGCGCGTGGGGGCGTTCCAATAGATGCGGAAACCGTCGCGCGACGCGGCTTTTCGAGCGCCGGTATGTGCTGCCTCCCAAAGCTCATTTCCTGTGGTCTGAGCGATAAAGGCGATGGTCTGTCCGGAACCAGCCGCGAAGACGCCACGCAGTGCTACCAGGCAGACAATAGAGATTAAGACGGTGATGCCCAGCGCTACGAGTGGCAGATAACGCTGAGATTTCCGCTTGGGGAGGCGCGAAATGGGCCCGAGCTTCATGACAGATGTGTCGTGCGGCCAGATGAGTATCGAGGCACCTCGCTCCACTCTACTGCTTTTGGGTCGCCCTGCACAGCGGTCGGATTCTAGGAAGAGAGGCTTCCGGGGTCAATAGTGCGGATAGACTACGCCGGGTGGACCCTGAGGGGCATAATCTGTGCGGGCACAAATTGTGCGGAGTCTCTTTCGAAGAGGAGCGATATGCGGTCCGATGGTCTGAACCGACGGGAATTCTCTGTCCTGCTTGCTGGCGCTGCAGCCACAGTCAAGAGCGGACGAGGCGCAATCATGAGCGGGATGGAGGCTGCTCGCGATAAGAACATCGAGACCGCTGATCACAATTTTCCTTTCGGAGATTACACCCCATTCGGCTATCTGGATAATCCCGGTCACAGCGCCGTAATGAACCGGAGCGGCGTCATCCGCAGCGTACCGCCCTTGGGGTTTGGTTGGTGGGCGCGACGAATGCCGTGGCCTTATGGCGAGGGGGCATTGCGCGAGGTTAACTACCTATCTCTTCTGCAGATCAGTGCAGTGGTAGATGCCACGGACATCTTTGTTTCGGCAGGGGATTTCGCGGCTCACGGAGTGACGATCTCATCTGGATATCACACGAAGAACCTGCTTCGCTACGACTGGGAGCACAAGGGCGCTCAGTTTCGAATCTCCTATGTACTGGCGAGTCCTGATGAACTCCTGGCGCGAGTCGAAGTGAGAAATGCTGGGAAGGACCAGCGGCACGTCACATTGCACGCGACCAACATCTACGGATTCCCGGAGGAGCTCTGGTGGGGATCCGACGGGGCTTGCAGCCAAATCATCGGAGGCCGTGCCGTATCGAAGATTTGGGCTTACGGAGACGTATTCACGCTGACAGCCGATCGCGAGCCGCGGAGTGGGAAGGCGACGATGGACGGCGCCGAGTGGGAGCGGTGGATCCGCAAAAATGACCTGAGTGCGAATTCGGGAGCTTCCGGAAGATTCCCCGGAGCGGTACGCGCGGTTCTGAGCCACGAGCTGCAAATCGAGGCAGGTCGAAGTGAAGTACTGACCTTGGCACTGACGCGCGGTGCGAATCAGGCCATTGCGGTGCGACATGCGCGTCTGGCTCTCGATCAGGCAACAGCCACAATTCAGGATCGGATCGAGGACGACGATCGCTTCTATTCGAAAGCGGCGATGCTCAGCGCCGACTGGCCGGAGGAGTGGAAGCACGGTTGGACATATGATCTGGAGACCCTCCGCATGACCGCGCGGCCTCCGCTGGGCATCTACCGTCATGCCTGGGACGGGATGCAGATCTTTACTCCGCGTGCTGTTTTGGGTGAATCCATGCTGGATTCCATGGCGCTGAGTTACGCGGAGATGAATCTGGCGAAGGAGGTGGTCCTCGGAACATTTGCGGACGCTCCAGCTGCGAACGTGCCCTGCTCGCGCGAGGACGGGAGCATGAATATGATCTGCGCGGATGGATCGGAAGTGGGGACCGCGCCGACCTGGGGCATGCCGTTTCGGGTTATCCGGTCAATCTACGTGCGGAGCGGCGACAGTGACTGGCTGGCGGCACTCTATCCCCACGCCCGCAATTTCCTGAACTGGTGGCTGACCAACCGTACCGACAGCAGCGGCTGGTTTCACTGCAAATGCAGCTGGGAGTCCGGACAGGACGCATCGAAGCGGTTCCTGGTTGCGCAAGAAAATCCGGGTGCAGTCGCGGACTTCGTGCGTACCGTGGACGTCGAGGCGGCTATGGCCGAAGCCTTTTCGGCCATGGCGCAGCTCTGTACCGATGCCGGCTTCCCACAAGACAAAGCGCGATGGAACGAACTGGCAGCTCGTCGCATCTCTACCACGCGGGCGATGTTTGTGGACGGGTGGTTTCGCGATTTCGATGCGCGCAACAACCGCCCCATCATTCTCAAGGATTATTACGACGTGATGATGTTGTACCCGCTTGCGGCAGGAATTGCGACTCCTGAGCAGGGAAGCGCCCTTACGCGGCGGCTGCAATACTTCGCAGACAATCCTCGATTTTGGCTGGAATGGCCTTCCTTCCTGTTTCCGTACACGGAGGCGACATGGAACGCCGGCCAGAGACTCTTGGCCGGAGAGGTGGTAGGGAGAATAGCCGACCGGGTGTATCGAAGGACGGATGCTCGACAAACGAGAAGCATCGCTCCCTTTGAATCGACGCTGCCAATGGAATATCAATATCGCATTCCGGGGGTTGCAAACGAGTTTTGGGCGCTGGATGCTGACAACCCCGGCGGCTGTGAAAACTATGGGTGGGGAGCAACACTGCCAACATTGATCTTGCGCAATATAGTGGGATTTCGGGAATTTGAGGACCCCGCAAGGAACGCTTTCATCCTGGCTCCAGCGCTCCCTTCGGCTCTCATGAAACTCGGCGTCAAGTACGAAGTAAAGAATCTTCGGTTACGCCCAATCTCGGCAAAGGTCGCTTTCGAAGTCCTGGATACTTCGCGAATGAAGATCCGGATGGAGGTAACAGGAAAAGCGAAGAATGTCACAGTGTCAGGCGCGAAGGGCGAGACGCTGGCGACTGCGGGCGTGGGATTGGGACAGGCAAGCCTTGATTTTCCGGCGGTTAATGGCACGGTATACACGTTTAGCTTTGAGCTCTGACAAACGCTCAGGCGTAATCGTCCGGCTAGATAGCCAAAATTCATAAAGAATCGGGGCGAGAATCTGACAGTCGAGGACTTCGAGCGCTACTGGGAGAATCTCCACGTTTTTGTCATGTCGTATTGGGACACAATCGCTTGCTGCCATGCTGCGTGGTGGAGTTCGCAGGCCGAGCGTTTCTATTTAGTCTCCGCCTCGCGCAGCCCCCTCAGTAGACGGAGCACTTTCACCCGGAAGCCCATGCGGAAATGCGGTGATACGAAGTTTCGCGGCGGCATAGGGCACCAGTGTGATTTGAGTGAGATCTTGAGAAGCGGCCGGGGCGACAGGACTTTCGGGCATTGAGTCCGCGACCCCGTCCTGAGCACGCCAGGCAGGCACGGGAAAAGCGGGAGCATCGATCCGGACAGGGGTACGCGCCAGCGTGAACACGTGGGATTCTACAGGAGCCTCGTGGACCGATAGGCTGCACTCAGGTTGATCGGGATCAAGGGCGAGTGCGTAATTCCATGTTGTCGTTGGATATGCCTGCCAGTCGCTTGCGCGGCCGCGATCGGTGAGCTTAAGCCAGTCCGCTCCGATGGGCAACGCATAGACCACCGGGCCGCGCTCAATCGCAATTGAATTCTGGAAGCAGCGGGAAGAGCGTGGGCGCATGGGTAGCGTGAGAACCACGATGTCGCCGGCACTCCAGCGGCGGCGAATCTCAGCGAAGGAGCCGGGTTCAGCTGAGTGCTTGGCCTCGTGGTTTATGCGCCATGTTGCCCCTTGGGCCCAGCCAGGGATTCGCAATTTGAGTGGAAAATAGTGGGGCGACGCGGGGTCAATCTGGAAGCGAATTTCGCCTTGGAAGGGGTACGCCGTCTGTTCCGATATCGTCACCGGCACCGACGCGATCCGTGTTTGGACCTTTGACGGTGCATAGGCAACAGCTGCGATTCCGGAATCGGGGGTTTGCATCCACAGGCTGGCGGCGAATTTGGGCCAGCCCTGATGAAAATTGGCCGTGCAGCAGCCAAAGTTTGGAGCCAAGCCGTAAATGTTTGACTCCGGTCCGTCGGTCGTCCATGGGCGACGATGCAGACTGACCTCAATCTGGTTCGGCTCCTGGTTATATTGATGAGCCCACATGTCATCCGTGAAAGCGCCAGGGAGGGCGTTGAAGGCAATGCGCTCGAGGCGATCGCCCAGTTCGGGAATGCCAGTGATGGCAAGGGCTTGCTCCAAGGAAAACATCGCCTCAACCACCGCACAGAGTTCAATCCCCTGGACCGGATCTGGTCCAGCAAAGTGTTCGTCGGCCGAAAACATCCCATTGGGGAGGCCATGCCAGCGATCCAACTGCGCAAGTTGGCCGAGCACGGCATCCTTTTCGTTGAGCTCTCCCGTGAGGAGATAGTGAATGGGCGACACCTTCAGGGCCATGGCGTTGTTGACACCGTGGGTTTGCATTCCTCGGTCCGTGAATTTGACGCCCGCGCCGAACCCCAGATAATCGGGTGTGCAGCGTAAGGTGTAGCGGAAATCAGTAAACTCCGCTCGCCAATCATAGCCCTGAGAGGCGAGGAGCCGTGCGAGCTGCAGCAGATCGGGGTCACCGTTGCGGTTGTAGAGCCAAAGCACACTTAGCGCCTCATCCTGCCATCGATACTGACCCCAATCACGAAGCGGGCGACCGGGGAGCTCGCGGAGGCTATAAGCGAAATAGCGCTCCATCAGCGGAATGACGCGGTCATCATTGGTTGCCTCCTGGTATTGGCAGAGAGCTTTCAGCATCACCATGCGTGGCCACCAGTCATCATT
>JASHQJ010000336.1 GCA_030037595.1 Candidatus Binataceae bacterium | reverse complement strand
GGGGCTTTAGCGCGACCGACCGCAAGCAGCACACATTGCTCTGTCGCGCCGACATGGGAAGGTGTCTTTTGACAGGTGGTGGGACCTAGGCAAATTGCGCCCGGATAGGTTTCGCCAGAATCCGGCAATTCAGCGCGCCTATGGCGTTCTCCGGGTCCCTACGCGATCGAAATTCGCGCGCACACGCGCAGATTTCGTGCGATTCTCCGCAATGTCGGAAGATCGAGAGACTGTGTGGTGGAGCAGAAGGGATTTGAACCCTCGACCCCCACGTTGCGAACGTGGTGCTCTCCCAGCTGAGCTACTGCCCCACTTGAGGCTGGAACGCGTTATTATGACGGAATAACTGACCGCAGGTAAGCGCGCAACCGGGCCGGAACCGCCGGAAGTTTCGATCAATCGGCTCGCGCGACGGCCTCGACGAACAGATCGAAAGCCGCTTTGAACGCGTCCTCGGCCCGATGAGCGGGGATATCCCACTGTGGGAGGTGGCCGTCGATGTACATCCGCGCAAGACCATAGGCAAGGGCGCGCGCGGCAAATGAAATCGTCTTCACGTCATCGGTGCGAAGCCGCGCATCGTCCCGCTGCTCGCTCAGCAGCTCTTCCATCAGCGATCGAATCTCGGCGTTGTCGCGGCGGAGCGATTCTGAGCCGTCGAAGTCGATCAACGCGCGGTTCGATATAACCTCGAAATGCGCGGGATTGCGCACCACCCATCGCATGTACGCGGTCCCGAGCGCACGGAAACGATCGATTGGCGCCGCGCCTTCGACCTCGTCCAGCGCGCGCACGATCTCGGCGCGGAACCTGCTCATCGCCTGCTCGGCGACCGCGGTCATCAGCGCGGTGCGCGAGGGGAAATGACGAAAGGGCGCGCCCGAAGAGACTCCTGCACGTTTGGCGACTTCGCGCACGCTGACGCTCTCGGCGCCGTGCTCGCGGATCATCCGGAGGGCAGCGTCAATCAGCGCTTCTCTCAGATGTCCGTGATGATAACTGGTGCGCCGCCGAGCGCGGCTGCGGGTCGTGGCTTTGGCTCGCGATTGCGGCATCGCCCCGACGCTAGCATCAATGACGCCGCAATGTAAGCAGTGCATATTTCTGGTTGACACATCGCACGCCCAATTGTAAGCACTGATTACATCATGATTCAGCCACGGAGGATCTCATGAAGTACGCGCTGTTTACCCTGATGCTTTGCCTGATCGCTTCAACCGCTCATGCGCAGACCGGCAGATGGATCACTGCGAGCGGCAACCTCGAGATTGAAATCGCGCCGTGCGGGCAGGCGCTATGCGGTACTGCGGTTCGCGTGCTGGCCAACAACTCAATGAGCGCACCTGGTACGGCGATGGCGAGGAACGTGCCGGGCCTGGGCCTCACGATTCTCAAGGATTTCACGACTTCGGGAGACGGAACCTGGACCGGGCAGATCTACGATCGCGAGAACGGCAAGACCTATCGCTGCCGCATGCGCCAGTTGAGCACCGACGAACTCGAGATTCACCCGTACGTCGGCATTCCGCTATTCGGGCAGACGCAAATCTGGCTTCGCGCACCCGGTGCGACGGAAACGAGCGCTATGACGAAATGACCGAGCACAGGTTGGGGCGTAGCTCGCGGATGCCATGACCGAGACGGCGTCGCAACAGGAGCCGTAATGTGACGGCGTCGGCATCGCCTAAGCGCGAGGCTATTTCGTCAATGCCTTCATCGCTCGTTTTCAGAAGGTGAACCGCGAGTTCAGTGCGCAGATCTTGAAAATACGACAGCGGAGACTTGCCCAGCACCTTGGGCATTTTGCGCGCCAGCGTTCGCGTGCTGGTTGCCGTCGCACGGGCGGCATCGCGGAGCGAGAATCCTTTGGCGAGGCGTTCGCGAGCCCATCGTTCGAAACGCTGAACGACCGGATCCGCTTGGGCGAGGTGGCTCGTGATCATGTAGGCGGTTTGCGAGGGCCGCGAATCAACGACGAGATACCTGGCCGTCAGCGCGGCGAGGTCAGGGCTCGTCCGCCGAATGAGCCATAGCGCTAAATCGAGATGACTGAGTGCGGCGCCGGCTGTCACAAACTGGCCCGATGGAACGATGATTCGCGATTCGTCGAGCCGCACCTTCGGATAGCGTTCGCGAAACAGCGGCGCGAGCCACCAGGGCGTAGTTGATTCGTGACCATTGAGCAGCCCGGACTTGGCCAGCACGAATGTGCCGATACATGCGGCAGCGACGGTCGCTCCGCGAGCGGCCCAGCGATGCAGTAAATCTCCAGCTTCACTTACGTCGCGACGAGTGAGCGCGGTCAAAAGCGTCGCAGCTATCTTGTATCCAAGCGCGCGCACCATCACGAGGTTCGGCGGCTTCAGCCGAGCGGCATGAATCACGGGTACGCTCATGCCCTGCGAGATGCGGACGTTTTTTCTGACACTCGCGAGGCTCACCTCGAAGCGCAACGAGGTGATTCCGAACAGCTCCGCAAGTTCGTTCGCGGTGCCGAAGGCGTCGACAGGCCGGTATCAAATACTCGGTCCACTGCGAGCAGGTCGACCCTGATGGCAAAAACGATATCAACAATGTCAATTTTGCCAATAGACGTTTATCCCTCCAGACCCTATGTTGCGCTCCCAAGATCGTTCTCAGGAGGAACGATGCGACGAGTGCAGATTATCGGTAGCTATCTGTCACTTTATGTACGCAAGGTGCTGGTCGTTCTCGACTTGAAGGTGATTCCTTACGAAATTGATCCGACCGTGCCATTTTTCGGCGACGACCGCTTCTCGCGGATCAGCCCGGTGAGGCGTATCCCGGTTCTAGTCGACGATCACGGCTTGCCGCCGGACTCGTCGATCGTCTGCCAATACCTGAAAGAGCGCTATCCGGAGCCGAGGCTTTACCCCACCGACCTTGCCGATCGCGCGCGTGCCCGGTGGCTCGAGGAATACGCCGACTCGCGCATGGGCGAGGTATTTTTCTGGAAGCTCTTCAACCAGGTCGCGATCAAGCCCGCGGTCTGGGGCGAGCAAACCGATTCGAGGGCGGTCGAAGACGCGCTCAAAAATGATGTTCCGCTCGTGCTCGATTACCTCGAATCGATCGCGCCTCTCGATGGGTTTGTGTTCGGCGCCGTTTCGATCGCCGGCATCAGTATCGCGTCGTTCTTCCGTAACGCAGAGTTTGCTCGATTCCAGGTTGATGCCGCGCGCCGGCCGCTGACCGCTGCGTATGTGTCGATCCTGTTCTGAACCTGGTGAGCTTTTAGAAACTGAAGCCAATCGAATCACCTGCCGCGTACTCCGCTCGTGGAGCAGCGCAAGGTGCTGCTCGAAATGGGTCTGCCAGTGACGGCGCAAACGTATGGAACTGCGCATCCACGCCGCGGAGCTACGCGTATCGACTAGCGACGGGAAAAGGTATTATGAGCAAATGACGGAGCGGAGATACGCGCGGAGGCGCTCCGCGAGTTCCGGGCGCTTCAATCCGAAGCCGACTTGCGCCGAAATGAATCCGACGCGATCGCCGAGATCGTAGCGGATACCCTCGAACTCGTAGCCGAAGATTCGCCGCCGTTGCGCGAGAGCCATCAGCGCGTCAGTCAGCTGTATTTCGCCACCCGCGCCCGGCTTTCCCTGGGCCAGCAGATCGAAAATCTCGGGCGTCAGCACATAGCGGCCCATGATCGCGAAGTCGCTCGGCGCCTTCTCCGGCGCGGGTTTCTCGACCATCCCGCGCAGCTCGAAGAGTCTCTCGCCGGCAGCTTTTGCATCGACGATTCCGTATTTCGAGATCTCACTGCGCGCGACCTTGAGCAGCGCGACCACGGGCGCGTCGTTGCTCTCGGCCGCATCGAGGAGTTGTCTCAGGCACGCGCGCGGACAGTCGAAAATGTCATCGGGGAGCATCACGGCGAACGGCTCGGCGCCGACTGCCGCGCGTGATTGCAGGACCGCGTGGCCTAGCCCGAGCGGCTCGGCCTGCTCCGCGGGCGTGATCTTGACCGGGTGATTGCTCTTGCGGAGCATCGAGAGGATGTCGCCTTTGCCGCGCGCTTCGAGGTGATGCTCGAGCTCCATCGCCTTCTCGAATTGATCGAGGACGAGCGTCTTGCCGGGGCTCGTGACAATGATCACTTCTTCGATTCCCGAGGCAACGGCCTCCTCGACCACGACCTGGATAGCGGGTGTATCGACTACGGGCAGCATTTCCTTCGAGATCACTTTCGACGCGGGGAGCATTCGCGTGCCCATCCCGGCCGCCAGGATGACTGCTTTCCTGACCTTCATTGATGTCAGTCTCCGATCGGGATCTAGCTTTTCAGCTCGCGGGCTTCCTGCGCGGATTTGCACGAGATGCAGAGCGTGGTGACCGGACGCGCCTTGAGCCGCTCGATGCCAATTTCGTTACCGCACTCTTCGCAGCGGCCATAGGAGCCATCGTCAAGCCGCGCGAATGCCTCGTCGATCTTGGTGAGCAATTTTCGCTCGCGATCGCGCATGCGGAGAAGAAAATTGCGGTCCGATTCGAGCGCCGCACGATCGGTCGGATCGGCGAAGCTTTCCTCGGAATCGCTGTTCATCGCGCCGACGGTGCGGCCGGCTTCTTCGAGGATTTCGCGTCTGCGTTCTTCGAGGATTTTGCGGAAGACTTTGAGGTCTCTCTGCCTCATAGGTTGTTGCGCCGCCAAGAGCCGAGTTTTCGATCATATCGGCGCCCTGCTACCATGTAAAGGTTGCACGCTATGAAGACCGCCTATCTTGATGCTTTCTCGGGGCTCAGCGGCGACATGCTGGTCGGCGCGCTGATCGATTGCGGCGCCGATCTCGCCGTGCTCGAGCGCGCGCTCGCGACGCTCCCGGTCGGCGGTTATCGCATCGCCACGCGGCGCAAGGTCGTCAGCGGCATCGCGGCGGTCAAATTCGACGTTGAAGTTAGCGAGGCGCAACCCGAGCGTCACCTGAGCGAGATCACGAAAATGATCGAGCAGGGGGCGCTTTCCGACACCACGCGCCGGCGCGCGATCGCGATATTTCAAGCGCTCGCCGAAGCCGAAGCGAAAATTCACAACACGTCGCCCGAGCATGTGCACTTTCACGAGGTCGGCGCCGTCGATTCGATCGTCGACATCATCGCGACCGCGTGGGGCATCGAACAGCTTGGCGTTGGCGAGCTACTGGTCTCGGCGCTGCCGATGGGCCGCGGTTTCGCGCGCTCGCAGCACGGAATCATCCCGGTGCCGGCGCCTGCAACCGCGGAGCTGCTCGCGGGATTTCCGGTAAAGCTCGGCGATGGCGCGGCCGAGATGGTGACGCCCACGGGCGCCGCGGTGATTCGCGCGCTGGCGCGGCCGGCCGATATGCCACTCGGGTTCGAGGTCGAGAAGATCGGCTATGGCGCAGGCACGCGCGAGCTTGAAGATCGTCCCAACGTGCTGCGCGTGATGATCGGCCGCGAGCGTGCCGCGCTCGAAACCGACGAGTTGGTGGAAATCGCCGCCAATATCGACGACCTTAGTCCACAGGTTTACGAACACGTGATGGAGCGGCTATTCGCCGCCGGGGCGCGCGATGTGACACTTACGCCCACGATGATGAAGAAGGGGCGCCCCGCGATCATCCTCGGAGTCCTCGCCGCGCCCGCGCATCGTGAAGAACTCGCGCGCGTCATCTTCGAGGAGACTTCGACGATCGGGCTCCGCTTTCATCCGGTCTCACGACTCAAGCTGCATCGCGAGATTCGCGAAGTCGAAACGCGCTTCGGAAAAATTCGCGTCAAGGTCTCGGGCGGTCACAATCACGGCGCAATCACCGTTTCGCCCGAGTATGAAGACTGCCGCCGGATCGCGGTCGAGCAGAAGGTCGCGCTGCGCACCGTGATCGAGGAGGCGCGCGAGGCGGCCTGGGCGCGTCTCGGTTGAGTATGAGCGCCGAGCTCAAGGTCAACGAGATTTTCTACAGCGTGCAGGGCGAATCGACCCACGCCGGACGCGCCTGCGTGTTCGTGCGCCTTACGGGATGCAACCTCCGCTGCAAGTGGTGCGATACCGAGTATGCATTCTACGAGGGACGCAAGATGTCGCTCGAAGAGATCGTCGGTGCGGTGCGCGCCTATCGATGCGACCTGGTCGAGGTGACCGGCGGTGAGCCCCTCCTGCAGGACGCGGTGCATCCGCTGATGACCGCGCTCGCCGACGGCGGCGCGACCGTGATGCTCGAGACGTCGGGCTCGCTCGACGTGGCCCACGTCGATCCGCGCGTCATCAAAATCGTGGACTTGAAGTGTCCATTGAGCGGCGAATGCGATCGCAACCTGTGGTCGAACCTCGAACATCTTGGGCCGCGCGACGAGATCAAATTCGTCATCGCGGGGCGTGCCGATTACGAGTGGGCGCGCGATGTGATCGCCGAGCAGCGGCTCGCAGAGCGGGTCGGCGCGGTTCTGCTGAGTCCCGCGTTCGGGCTTGTGGATCCGAAGAGTCTTACCCAGTGGATGCTCGAAGATCGGACTCCCGCGCGCATCCAACTCCAGATTCACAAGCACATCTGGCCGCCCGATACGCGCGGCGTGTAAGATCGGCGGCGATCGAAGTCGCGACAAGGAAAGAACACGTGGCCGACGCGCCGGAGACGCCGCGTCCCTATAAGGGCGCAGCGGCCTACTACTCGCGATTTCGCCCGCCGTATCCGCCGGCGCTCGTCAGCGTGCTGGGCGACAAGTTCAACCTCGACGGAAAGGGCGGGCTGCTCGACCTCGGATGCGGTCCCGGATCGGTTTCGATTCCGCTGGCTCCTCTGTTCGAGCGGGTCGTTGCGATCGATCCCGAACCCGACATGCTCGAAGAAGGACGCGCCGCGGCGGCCCGCGCGCGTATCACGAATATTACGTGGAAGCGCGGCAGCTCAGAAGATTTGCCGTCGAACCTCGGTAGTTTTGGCCTGGTTACGATGGGCGAGTCGTTTCATTGGATGGATCGGCAGCGAACGCTGGAGGCGCTCTACGAGCTGGTGAGCGAGGGCGGTATCGCGATCGTCGGACGCGGCCTGCCGCTTCCGCTTGTGCCGATGACGCCGTGGCGTGTAGCGATTGTGCGGGTCGTCAGGTCGTACATTGGTGATCGGCCGCTGCCATGGGACCATCAACCGCCGCAGCCCGACGAACTCCACCAGGCTTTCATCCGCCGCTCGCGCTTCACGGGTCTGGTCGATTACCAGGAGGAATTCGAGGTGGAGTGGTCGATTGAGTCGGTCATCGGAAATCTCTACTCGATGTCATTCTGCAATCATGACGAGCTTGGTGAGCGTGCGCCGGCATTCGAGCGCGATCTTGAGCGCGCGATCCTGGACGTCGAGCCCTCCGGCATCCTTCGCGGCGAGACCCACCAGTTTTACGCGTACATGGCGTTCAAGCGGTAGTCAGCGAGCGCGACACTGCGAAATCATTACTCACCTCAGAACGGCGAACCCTGCAGGCGCCACGTTTCCGTTACTTCCTGTCCCGGTCCGTTGTTGTTGAAAACGATCGTGTGGCCTCCGTCGGCGATCGCGAGTGCCTGGGTGAAGCCGTCACCGCATCCCGCCGTGCCGGAGTTGAGCGTGATCGAGTCGCTGCCGCTGCCGTCGGAGCTGACAGTGTAAGTACCGGATACAGTTGCGGTGCAGGGACTTCCGTTGAAGACATAGGATTCGTGGCCACTGATGTTGCCCTTGCCGTCAGCGATGAAGATGCCGCTGCCCACGACGTTGAGCGGCGTTCCGTTTTGCAGAATGACGCCCGAAAGTACGCCAGCGTATGTTCCGTGGATGTTCCGGTTCGAGAAACCGAAGCTCAAGGCATGGCTTACGGCAGCGTATGCGAGCAGGCTCAAGGCTCCGGCGACGATAACAGTGGCCGCGACTTTCATTAACAATCCTCTCAAATGACGGATTTTACGCCAATTTGAGACAAATTGTTCCACGCTGACCGCTTGACGCGAGCGGCTTCTTTCACGGGCGCTTACGGATTTTCACCGCCGTTCCGTAGGCGGCGACCTCGCTCATGATGTTGGCGAGCTCGCTGCAATCGAAGCGCATCGCGATTACCGCATTGGCGCCCTTCTCCGTAGCCGCCTTGCGCAGCCGCTCGATCGCATGCAACCGGCTCTCGGTCAGGAGCTGCGTGTATGCGCCCACTTCGCCGCCCACCAGCGTGCGCAGCATCGCGCCGAGGTTCGAAAAGATGTTGCGCGCGCGCACGACCAGTCCGAAGACCTCGCCATAAACCTCGACGATGTCGTGGCCGGGGACATCGTTCATCGTCGAGATCAGGATGCTGTCCAAATCGTTTGTCATGGCCCGACGATATTGAGCGGCCGTCTCAGCAGCAAATCAGACTACGGGCGACCCACTTCAGCTTCCGGTCATTGGATACACGCCTGGTTAATGTTGGTGAAAAAAACGGGAGAACCACAGGTTGTTGTCGCAGTCCGTATTCGCGTCGAACAAGTCGTCGGTGCCGTTGGCGTGCGCGCCGAGTCCGTTGATGACGTTGTTGGTATTGCCGACATCGATCGCGACGCCAATCTCCCGGCAGTTCGAGCACATCGTTGGTGGACGATCGCAAAGCGTGCATTCCAATTCCGGTCGGTGATGCGCCGCCTGGTCCGGTGATGTCGAAGCTGCCGGCGCCTTCGATACCGCGCTCAACACGACCTTCGAGGCCTTGATGTCGATGCATCCGCCTTGGCGGTCAGTTGTCCCTGGCTTGCGCTCAGGTTGGCGCCGATAAGAAAGAGGCCGCGCTTGGTGATCGTGCATCCGCAAGTCATGATCGGCGAGACGCATGGCACGACGGCGTCTGCTTGCGACGCCTGCGCGCGTCCAACTCCCGGAATCGCGACAAGGACCACGGCCGCGATCGTCAGCGCGAAAAACCCAGCGCAGATACCGCCCGGAGCTTATAGCAAACGCCAAACGTGTACCGATTCGAGACCCGAATGTCGCGGCCATGTTCCCCCCAATGCTAACGCTCGGAGCGATCCTCGCCGGAACGGCGTCGCTCGGAGCCGATAACTATCAGTGTATCCTTCTACTACTGCAGGGCATGTATGGCGATAGTACGGCGGCGGATATTGCGCCGCGGCGGCGCGATTTCGAGCCAATGGATTATCCAGCTTGACCCAAGACCTGTTTCGGCTAGGCTTATTCGGTCATGGCCGCACCGATGCTGAACGAAGTCCTGCCCGACCTCGTAGAGGAAATGGCCTATCTGCTGAAGCAACAGGGCGCTGACCCGCTGGAACCCAAGCTGCGCGCGCTCCGTATCGAGTCGGTCTGCGACTGCGGCGACGAGAATTGCGCGAGCTTCGCCACCGCGGCCGAAGTGAAGGTAGCCGACTATGTCGAGCTGCAATCGATGGAAGGCCAGCTCATCATCGACCTCAACGCCGGCAACGAGATCTGCTTCATCGAGGTGCTGGGCCGGCCCGATATCAAGTATCTCCTCGAGGAGTACTACGATGCGGCCGCTGGCAACTCATGAGCATTCCGTGGTGATGATTCGAAGCTCACGGCGCATTGTTTGCGCGCTATGCGCGGTGCTCGTCGCGACTGCCGCGGGATGCGCGCGTTTTGAGCCGACCACGCCGGCAGTCAGCCCGAGCGACTACGGTATCGGCGGAATGGAGCAGAGCTTCACAATGAAGAACTCGAGCATCCACTACGATCCGGCGGTACTCAGCGTCGGCACCGCGCAGTCTCAGGTTCGTTCCGCGTACGGCGAACCGAACGCATCGCGGTACAATGCCGCGCGTCAGCTCGAGCGGATCTACGCCTTCAATCCCGACGGCACCAAGTTTGTCGACCCGTAGGTTCGGCCGCGCAACCTCGCACTCGCGGTCTTTACGATGGGCACATCGGTTGCGGTGCGCCAGACTCGTCTGCAGGTGACGGAAAAGAAGCTGACGCTGTTCCATGTGACCTACGGTCCTAACAATATGATCCAGTCGGTGACCACCGAGCGGATGGGCAGTGCGCCTGAGAGTTTGCCGACGCCTGCATCACAGCCGGCGATGTAAGCGGCGCAGCTTTACGGCAGCTCCCCTTCTCCCTCAGGTGATAGCTGCGCCTTTGGCTTCGGCGCGGGCGATGGTTTCGCCGCGGCGGAGGCTGGCGCCATCTTGCTCAGCACGCTCGCGTTCAACTTTGCGATCTGGCCGACGGCGTCGAGAATCTTGTCCGACATCTCATCGCCCGCATTCTGGCCGACACGAAACACAGTGGTGTCGGCGAAAACTTCGCCCGGCAACTTTTCCGAATAGATCGTGAATGCGACCGCGACGGCCGACATGTGCCCCGCCATCGGATCGTTGATTCCCTTGAACATGTCCACGCACGCGAAGTGAACGCCGATTCCGTAGCCGCTCGTGCTGCTCGACGCGAGCGTGTACTCGTCGGAGCCGCTGACAGCGTTTTCGAAGGTCCCGCAGAATTTTCTGCCGACAGGATCGTCGCAGTGGCATTCGACGTAAACGTTGGTCCGCTCGGGGCCGGCGGCGCGCGCTTGAACGGATGAGGCGGTAAAAAGGGCGATGATAAAAATGACGGCTAAGCGAGTCGATGTTTTCATGATTCAAAGACGCTGGAACGCTACCGAAACCCCCTCCGCACTGGCAAGAGCATCGCGAGCGCGGCTATAAAGGCATCGAGCGGAAGTTCAGCGAAGGAGCTCAGCCATGAGCGCATCAGCGAATAAGTGGAATTACAGCAAGGGTCTGCACGATCTCGGCGACGGATGCTACGCCTACCTGCAGCCGGACGGCTCGTGGGGATGGAGCAACGCGGGACTGATTGTCGATGGTGGAGAGTCGCTCCTCGTCGACACGCTGTTCGATCTCAAGCTGACCCGGGAGATGCTCGACACGATGCGCCGCGCTGAGCCGCGTGCCGCCGCAAAAATCGGAACGCTCGTCAACACGCATTCCAACGGCGATCACTGCTTCGGCAACGAGTTGGTTACAGGCGCCGAGATAATCGCGTCGAAGGCCTGCGCCGAGGAGATGCGCCATGATGGCGGCGCCAAGCGCCTCGCGGACTTCAAGCGCAACGCCTCCGCGATGGGCGAGTCGGGCGCGTTCTTTGCCGAGATCTTCGCGCCGTTCGACTTTGATGGAATCAACGTCACGATGCCGACGCTCACCTTCGAGCACGAGCTGACGCGCAAGCTCGGCAGCAAGACGGTGCGCCTGATCAATGTCGGCCCCGCGCACACTGCGGGCGACGTGCTCGCCTATGTGCCGGCGGATCGCGTCATCTATACCGGCGATATTCTCTTCATCAACGGCCATCCAATTATCTGGGCGGGACCGGTGCAGAACTGGATCAACGCCTGCCAGCTGATGATGAATCTTGACGTCGAGACCATCGTGCCCGGGCATGGACCCCTCACCGACAAGAAAGGTGTCGCCGCGCTCAAGGGCTATCTCGAGTACATCGCGCGCGAGGCGCGCAAACGATACGACGCGGGCATGTCAATCGCGGAAGCGGCGCGGGACATTTCGCTCAGCGATTATGATTCGTGGGGCGATGGCGAACGGATCGCGGTCAACGTCGCGTCGCTCTACCGCGAATTCTCGGGCGGCAAGACTTCAGCGAATACGGCGGAGCTGTTCGGTCTGATGGCGGAGCTGCGCCACTCGCGCCGCCACTGAGTTCCCGTCAGGCCTTGTGACGGCGGCTCATCGCGAGCACGCGCTCGGCCTGCTTGAGATGTGGCATGTCGAGCATCTTGCCGTCCAGTCCGACCGTGCCCGCGCCTGACGCGAATGCCTCGATCACGCGATGCGCGTACGCGACGTCCTCGGCCGTCGGCATGAACGCTTCATTGATGATCGGCACCTGGTCGGGATGAATCGCGATCTTGCCGGTGAATCCCGCTCGCAGCGCGGCGCGCGAATTTTCCATCAGTCCTTTCGAATCGCGAAAGTCAACGTAAACAGTATCAATCGGCTCCACGTCGGCCGCCACGGCCGCGAGCAGGCAGAGCGAGCGCGCCAGCTGATAGGTGAAATCGAGCTCGCCCTTCTCGTTGCGATTCGTCGAAGCTCCCACCGCCGAGGAAAGATCTTCGGCGCCCCAGGTAAGGCCCGCGAGCCGCGGTGAGCATCCGGCAAAGGTGCCCAGCGTGAACATCGCAGCCGGAGTTTCGGTAGCGACCGCGACAATCCGCACGTAGCCTGCATCGACACCCTCGCGCGCTTCCAGAGCAGACAGGAAATGATCGAGCATGGTCGCGTCGTTCGCGGAAGTTGTTTTCGGCAGCAGGATTCCGTCCGGCGCGCCGCCGACAATCGCGGACAGATCGGGCAGCGCCTTGTCAGTCGAGAGTGGATTGACGCGCACCCAGAGCTGCTGCGCCGAGCGATCGCGATTCGCAGTGAGATAGTCGCGCACCATCGTGCGCGCGATCGAAAGCCGCGACGCGGGCACTGAGTCCTCGAGGTCGAGCACGAGCGCGTCCGCTCCCGAGCCTGCGCCCTTGACGAGCTTGCGCGCGCTGTCTCCCGGGACGAACAACATCGAACGAAGCCCGGCGTTCATTTCGCATCCCGCTTGCGCATCAGCGCCGATCGCTTGCAGTACGCGACTTCTTCGCCGCGCTGGTTGAACGAACGATGCTCGAAGACCACGATCCCAGCGCCGGGACGCGATTTGCTCTCACGAATCTCCGCGACCTTGCTTTCCGATCGCAGCGTGTCGCCGATGAAAACCGGGTGCGAAAACCGCACATCGGTCATGCCGAGGTTCGCGATCGTCGTGCCGAGGGTGGTGTCGCCGACTGATACGCCGATCATCAGTCCGAAGGTGAAGATACTGTTGACGATCTGGCGGCCGAACTCTGTCGTCTTGCCGAACTCGGCGTCGAGATGAAGCGGCTGAGGATTATGCGTCAGCGCGCAGAAGAGAAGGTTGTCGGTCTCGGTGACGGTGCGCGTGATCGCGTGCGCGAAGGTCTGACCGATGTGAAATTCTTCGAAGTAGAGTCCTGCCATATATGAAACATCGCGCCGGGCGAGGCGCGCTCCATGCGTTCACCGCGTTTCTACGAAGATCCGGATGGATAGTCAAAGCGCGGCGCGCAGTGATCTTTTCAGCGATAGCGCGAGCGCGCGGCCAACTGGCGGCATCGCTCTTCATTAGCCGTGATCCCCTTCACGCAGAGGTCGGTGAACGAAGTGACGGCGCGCGCCAGCATGGCAAGCGCGTCGAGAATCGGGATCACGGCGGCGCCCTCGAAGACGTTGAGGTTTAGCTCGCCACGCTCGAGCGCGAGCCGCGCCGCTCGCTCGCATCCGAGAACCATGAAGCAGCATTGGATGAGAGTCTCCGGAACGACGGGATTGATTTTGTCTGCGAAGAACGACGAGCCCTGCTGCACTGCCGGCAGCCGAATCTCGCCGAAGCCGCACTCGGGTCCAGATGAGAGCAGGCGCAGGTCCTGCGCGATTTTTATCAGCACTTCGGCGAGGAGGCCGAGCGCGGCCGCGACGCTGCCGAGGTCATCGATATTCTGTGCGGCGTCGTAGAGATTGGGACGGTGGATGAGTCGAAGCCCCGTCGCGTCGCGAAGATGTTTCAGAATCGCCCGGCGATAGGCGGCTGGCGCACCTTCACCCGAGCCAATCACCGTGCCGCCGAGGTTGATCATCCTGAGCGCGGCCACGGCGCGATCGATCTCGGCGGTTCGCCGCGCGATCGCGGCCGCATAGCTGCCGAGAAGCGTGCCGAGTCCCACAGGTGACGCGGCCTGAAGGCAGGTGCGTGCGATCGTGACGACGTTGCGAAACTCGCGCTGCTTCGCCCGCATTGCGGCCCCGCATCCGTCGAGCACGGCGCAAGTGAGGCGGCACTCGTTGACGATCGCGATTCGCGCGGCGGTGTGACAAATGTCGGCGGTCGATTGCGATGCGTTGACGTGATCCTTGGCAAGCACCGAGGCGCGGCCGCCAACCGATTTGCTCACGATGCTCGCGATCACCTCGTTGACGTTCATATTGATAGCGATACTGCCGCCACCGCTCAGCGGATCGACGATAAATTGATCCTGGTACTCGCCCGCGATGATCGCGCGGCACGCGCGCTCGATCGCGAGCGCGTGGCGCACGTCGAGCACGCGCGCATCGCGATTCGCCCGCGCCGCGGCGAGCTTCACCATCGCGAGCGCGCGCACGTATGCGGGCAGATCGGCCAACCTCCGGCCCGAGAAACTCAGGTTGCGGACCGAGCGAACGGTCTCGGCGCCGTAGAGCGCGCCGGCCGGAATTTTCACTTCACCAAGACTGTCTCGTTCGATTCGCGCGGGAGCGGACGCGGGCGTGTCGCGCGCGCCCCTACGCCGTGCGGCCATAGCGCGATTTCTGAAGAAGCTTGCTGCTGCAGGTGCCGGGTTTGGTGTCATAGGCGAGCAGCGCGACGAGGCGGGTCGTGTCGCCGTGAATCGGAGTCACGCGATGGATCGAGTTGCGGCCCTCGAATAGGAGCAGCGTGCCAGCGTGCATCGGAACGCGCACGACCTGGCTGTTATCGCCGAGCAGCAGACGCTTCACGCGCGGATAGTTCTCGTTGCTGGCGCTGCGGATGAGCGGAACGTACTCGAAATCGCCGCCGCGATCGGCCGCGCGCAGCGCAATCGACGTGACGAAGTCCGTCATGTCGTAATGCCAGTGCAGGCGCTCTCCATCGCGCATCACGGCGAGGTTCAACGCGCCGAACGGGTCGGCATAGCGGTAGAGTTTCTCCTTGCCGAGCGCGGCGCCGATGAAAGCCATCAGGTCATCCCGTTCGTAGAGCCGGCGCATCAAAGAGTCGGCGGGAAACTGATCGTAGGCGACGACGCCGACGGAAGTGTCGTCGAGGATGCGACGCGGATGATCTTCCGGCAGGGCAGGGTCGGGCGGCTCGAGATACGGCGTACCACGCGCGACGCTGTGATACGCGAGCGACGATAGCGCGTCACCCTCGCGCACGAGAAGCTCGACGGCCTCGCGCTTGAGGAATCCCGGCAGCTCGCATGCACCTGTGCGATCGAGTTGCTCGCGGCACTCACGGGCGAGCCCCAGCGCCGCGGGCGCGTTGAGATCGAGAATCGGGTAGCGCGCGAGATCGATCAATTCCTGCGGCCGCGCGCTCGTCGATATCGACATCGCTGCGAATTCCCTCGCCACCATTCAGCGGCCGCCGCGCATCGCCGCCAGCGCCTCGGTCATTTCGCCCAGTCCCTTCTTCACCGACGGGCGCGTCTGCACGTGCGTCCACCACTTGGTGAGCTTGGCGCGCCCCTCGAGCGGGGGCTTCGCGCCGAACATCCCGAGCAGGTTGACCGCGAAGAACATCGTTGGCGCGAGCGCGCAATCGGCCAGTGTAAAGTCGCCGCAGGCGAAGCCGCTGTCGGGCAGCATCTTGTCGAGTTGGTCAAGCCGGTTGTTGATCTCGGTCAACTTTTCGTTGACGACGTTGTTGTCGCGCGTCTTGGGATTCATCTGCGGGAACAGCGCGCGAATGGGAGGCTCGAGGTAGAGATCGTGAAAGCGCGTCATGATACGCACCCGCGCGCGTGCCTCGGGCGACTTGGGCAGCAGCGGCGGCGTTGGAAATTTCTCTTCCAGGTACTCGTTGATTACTTCTGACTCGGCGATCGTGACGCCGTCAGCCTCGAGCGCCGGCACCTTGCCGAACGGGTTGATCTTCAAATACTCCGGCGAGTGCGAATCGCCGCCAGGAACCGGCGCCATCTCGACGTTGATGCCCTTGTCGTAGATCGCGATTCGGCACTTGGTCGCGAAGTTGGAGAGGTTCATGTTGTAGAGTTTCATCGCGCGCTCCTCTGGATGACGTCGCAGCACCGCTTATGGCAGAGTCCGCGACTTTGTCGCAAATCGCAGTCGGATGCGGGTTATCCCCGCTGCCCTATTTTTACTGGCCCCCTTCGGTCTGTTTGAAAACGAAGATGAGCGAGTCGGCGAAATCGTCGGGATGCTCAAGCTCGGGATATACGCCCGAGGTCTTGAACTTGACCGTCGCCGAGCCCGGCAGCGCCGAGTGAAGCGCCTCGGCCTGCGCACTCGTGTAGTAGGGATTCCGCCCACTATAAATGATGATCGTCAGCGTGTTGAAAATCTGGCCGAGCTTCGACCGGATGTGGCCCTCGTCGGCCGGAACTGAATTCAACATGTCGGTTTGCGCCTGCAGATCGTCGGCAAGTTCCACCATCATGCGCTGGTAGATGGCGTCCGGCATCGTCGGCAGGCTGAAGAAGCTCTCCTGCGCGGCAGTGCGCATCGAATCGAGATCGGTCGGAATCATCTTGCGCAGCCGATCCGCACCCGGCTTGCCGAAGAGTCCGCCGCCGACCAGCACCAGCCGCTCGACCTGGTCTGGATGATCGACCGCGTAATAGAGCGCCACGTCGGCGCCGATATTGTCACCGACCAGATTGACATGATTGAGCTTAAGCTGATCGATCAACTGGCCGAGCGCGCCCGCCTGATAACCAATCGTGTACTTGATCTGTTTGTGCTCGGACGACGCGAAGCCCATCAGGTTCGGCGCGACCACTTTGAAGTGACCCTCGGCAATCAGCGGCATTGTATCGCGCCAGACCAGCGCGGCATTGGGACCGAGGCCGTGCACCAGCACGACGGGATCCATCCCCGAGTATCCGCCCGTGATGAGGTAGGTCATCAGGCCGTCGTTGATCGCCATCTCATTCTGCGTGACGTCCGACCATCCGACGCGCGCGAGCTGAATCCATCGAAGCACCTTGATCGGCTGAAAATAGAACGCCGCCGCCAGGCCGCCCAGGATCAACGCGCTCAGCGGTCCCGCGATATTAAGCCAGGCATGCCGGCGAACCTGCGGCGCGATGAGCTCGCCGCGAACCTCCGCTTCGGTCGGCTTTCTGGATGGTTCCGCCACGACCTAAGCCTCCGCATGGCAGGATGCCGATGCTCGATGCCGTACTGATTTTAGCGCTCGGAGGCTTGGCGTTCGCAACGCCGCTACCTTGGATCCGCGGCGGTGCCGGACGCGCTCGCGGCGGGAGAATCGGCGGCAGCCGGAGGTGAATCGTGCGCCACCGGAGCAGCTGGTGAATCGAGCGCGGCAGGCGAAGCGACCGCAGCCGCGGAGGCGGTTACGCTCGGCGTCGCCTTCTTATGATGCCTATGGCGCGCGCGTTTCGCCGCCGCTTCGCGCTCGGCATTGATCTGATCGAGATGCTCCGCGACGCGATTAATCTCGCGTGTCGCGTCCTGCACGGCGATCGTCGCCTTGTCCGCCGCCTCTGTCGCTTTCTGCGCCGCCTCTAGCGCTTGGGCCGCGGCCTGTTCGGCGCGCGAGGCGGACTCTTCGGCCTTCGCGGCCGCGTTCTCGGCTTCGATCGCCTGCTGCTGCTCGCGGGTTGGGCCGCATCCGGCGAGCGAAGTGACAAGGAGCGTGGCGGCGACCGAAGCGATGAGCCGGTTGGCAATTGACGGCATCAGCAATGATCCCTCTTTGAAATGTCCTCTAAGACGTGACCAGCGCAACTGCGGTTGCGCGAAATCGATAGCCGGCCGCGGGCGCGAGTCCCGCGGCCGGCGTTGTTTCGTCATTCAGGAGCGTGGTGCGAAGGCCTCGACGGCGCGCATGTCGGGATGCAGCGGATCGTCGGAGCGAATCGGCTGGATACATACGTGCGTGGCGCCGGCCTTCAGGTGCGCGTCGATTCGGTCGCGAATCTTGTCCTCGGTGCCCCACACGACAATCGCATCGACCAGCTTGTCGCTGCATCCGTTTTCGAACTCCGCGTCCGCCCAGCCGAGATTCTTGAGATTGTTGGTGTAGTTCGGCAGCCGCGGCACGTAGGTCTTCATGTAATTGCGCGCGGCGGCGCGAGCCTTCGCCGCGTCGGTCTCGAGACAGACGGCCTGCTCGACGCAAATCCACGGCTTGGGTCCGATTTGCGCGCGCACCTTAGCCGTATGCTCCGGCGGCACGAAATACGTATGCGTCCCATGCGTCTGCTCGGCCGCGAGCGCGAGCATCTTCGGATGCAGCGCCGCGATCACAATCGGCACCGGCTCCTTGGGCTTGGGCGCGCCGTAGAGCCCGCCTTTCAGCTTCGGCAGGTACTCCTTCATGAAGCTGTACGGCTTGTCGTAGTTGTGACCGCGTAGATTCGAGACCAGGGGCTTGTGGCTCACGCCGATGCCAAGCACGAAGCGTCCGTTGGAAAGCTCGCCGATGGTGTTCGCCGCCGAGTTCATCGTGATCGCATCGCGCGCCCAGATATTCGCGATACCGGTCGCGAGGCTGATTCGATCTGTATTGCCGAGCAGATAACCCGCATGCGCGAATGGCTCGCGGCCGATCGCCTCGGGAATCCAGAGCGTGTTGTAGCCGAACTTCTCAACCTTGCGCACGAAATCGAGGCTTTCGGGCGCGGTCATCGCATCGAGAAAATACCAGAGTCCGATTTTGCCGATATCCATGGCCTCACAACTAGCCCGCCGCCAATTTCGGAACAAGCGAATCGACGAGTTTTCCTTCGCGGCAGGGGCGCGATAGATTGACCGAAATCACGCGCGCGCGTATCGAGGCGTCACATGAAATTCGGCCTGATGTTCGTCAACTCCGGACCCTTCAGCAATCCCGAGCTGCTCGCGCATCTCGCGCAAACCGCCGAGCGATGCGGCTTCGAATCGCTCTGGACGGTAGAGCACGTGGTCGTGCCCGAGGGCTACCAGTCGAAATATCCCTACTCTCCGACCGGCAAGATGCCCGGTGGCGAGGACGTGCCGATTCCCGATCCGCTGCTGCCGCTCGCATATGTCGCCGCGATGACCAAGACGATCAGGCTCGGCACGGGAGTGATCATCCTGCCGCAGCGCAACCCGCTCTATCTCGCCAAGGAATCCGCGACGCTCGACCAGCTATCGGGCGGACGCTTCATGCTCGGCATCGGCAGCGGATGGCTCGAGGAGGAGTTCAAGTCGCTCGGCCTCGATTTTCATCAGCGCGGAAGGCGGACAGATGAAGCGATCGAGGCGATGCGCTCGCTATGGCGCGAGCCGGTCTCCAACTATCACGGTGCGCATTTCAACTTCGGCCCGGTGAAAAGCAATCCGAAGCCGGTTCAAAAGGGGGGAGTGCCGATCCACGTCGGTGGACATTCGCCGGCTGCGGCACGTCGCGCTGGTAAATACGGCGACGGCTTCTTCCCCGCGCTCGGCGATCCCGCGCAACTCAAGGATTTGGTCGCGCTGATGCGCTCGGCAGCGGAAAAGGCTGGCCGCAAGCCGGAGGTTATCGAGCTTTCGTGCATGGGCTCGCGCAAGCTTGAGCAGTTGAAGGCGGTCGAGGATGTGGGTGTGACGCGCGCCGTGATGGCGCCGCCGGCGTTCGACGCCGAGGGACTTACGCGCGGGCTCGAGAAGCTCGGCAACGAAGTGATCGCGAAGATGTAGGAACATCGCCGTTCGCGCATCTCTCGATTCCGCTCACTCGGGATGACGCCAACCAAGGATGCAAATTTTTGTTGTCGTTCTGAGCGCAGTGAGTCTGCGAGCCGAGTCGAAGAATCCCAACGATCGCTTTCGTGACCGGTCAGCTTTAGTGAACGTGCCGCCGAAAAGAATCCGGGATCCTTGTATATCGGCGATCAAGAGTGATGATGAGATTGGCATAGGGCGCGGTAGACCGAGAGATCCAAGGCCGCTGGAGGCCGAGTCGAAGTGTGGCTCGCCGCGCCTTTCAAAGCGGAGCCGAACCCGGACGGTCGAAGGAGCCGCCGTAGGGCGAGCTCGGATTAAATCGCAAGGAGGGGTCAGGGCTCCGGCCAAGCCGAGGAGGATGGTGATGGGCAGAGTGAATGCAGGGATTGACGTGGGCAAGCGGCAGCTGGAAGTAGCCTTGGGTTCGAC
>JASHQJ010000335.1 GCA_030037595.1 Candidatus Binataceae bacterium | reverse complement strand
AAACCAAAGAGACCAAGGGCGCCGCGCCCGAAAAGAAAGCCGCCGCCGGAGGTGGCGCCGATAAAGCTGCCCCCGCAGCCGGGGGCGCTCCCGCAGCGGGCGGTGCGCCCGCGGCGGCGCCTCGACGTCGCAAAGCCCGCAGGATGGTGCCCGAAGGCGTGGCGCATATCCATGCGACCTTCAACAACACGATCGTGACGATCACCGATCCGCAAGGCACTGTGGTCGCGTGGGCGAGCGCCGGCTCCGTCGGTTTCAAGGGATCGCGCAAAGGCACGCCGTATGCCGCGCAGATGGCGGCTGAAGCGGCCGCGCGCAAAACCCAGGAATTCGGGATGCGCGCCGTGATCGCGTACGTGAAAGGTCCGGGCGGCGGCCGCGAGTCGGCGGTGCGCGCGCTGCAAGCCGCGGGCCTCGGGGTGATTTCGATCAAAGACGTGACGCCGATCCCGCACAACGGATGCCGACCGCCGAAGCGGCGCCGCGTCTGACACAGAGGATATAGAACGTGGCCAGGAACCTGGGTCCAGTATGCCGGCTATGCCGGCGCGAGGGACTGAAGCTCTTCTTGAAGGGCGAGAGATGCTACAGCGACAAGTGCGCGATCGAGCGCCGCAACTATCCGCCCGGTGCGCACGGCCAGGCGCGCACACGCTTCTCTGAGTTCGCGATCCGGCTCCGCGAGAAGCAGAAGGTCAAGCGCATCTACGGCCTGCAGGAGAAGCAGTTCGAGAGCTACTTTATCGAGGCCAACCGCCTGCCCGGCAACACCGGAGAAAGCCTCCTGTTGCTGCTCGAGCGGCGGCTCGACAACGTCGTGTATCGGCTTGGCTTCGCAAGTTCGATTGCACAATCGCGCCAGCTCGTCCGCCACGGACATTACCTGGTCAATGGCAAGAAGGTCACCGTGCCTTCCTACCTTGTGTCGGTTGGTGAGGTGGTGAGTATCGCCGAGGGCAGCCGCCAGAAGAAGGTGATAGTAGAGGCGATCGAGATGGCTCAACGGCGTGGAGTGCCACCGTGGATCACGCTCGAACGCGAGCAGTTCCGCGGATCATTGCGCTCGCTGCCGGCACGCGCCGACTTGACGATGCCGATCAGCGAAAAATTGATTGTCGAACACTATTCGAGATAGCAGCGGAGGAAGTGGTAGGCGTCCCGGCCCGTGGTGGGCTCGCGTGGGCGCCAAAAAATCCAAACCTTAGAGCGTCGATATTATGCAAAACGATTGGCGAGACCTGATTAAACCCAAGGCGGTCGAGTTCGAAGAAAAAGAACTCACGCCGTCATACGGCAAGTTCTATGCGGAACCGCTCGAGCGCGGTTACGGAATCACGATTGGCAATGCGCTGCGCCGCATATTGCTCTCGACACTGCCGGGGTACGCGATTACCGCGGTCAGGATCAAAGGCGTACTACACGAATTCTCCACCCTGCCGGGAGTCAAGGAGGACGTAACTGATATCGTCCTCAACCTCAAAGAAGTGCGGCTTAGGCTACACGAGGGCGAGCAGCTTACCGCCGCGCTCAAGGTCAAGGGCGACGCCGTGGTCACAGCGCGGGATATCACTGGCGGGCCGAGCCTCGAAATCCTGACGCCCGACCAGCATATCGCGACCCTCGACAAGGGCGCCGAGCTCGACATGGAGCTCGTCATCAAGCGCGGGCGCGGCTACGTCCCTGGCGAGCGCACCGACGAGGAAGAACCGATCGGCACCGTGCGCCTCGACGCGATCTTTTCGCCGATTCGTAAGGTCAACTTCACCGTCACCAACGCGCGCGTCGGCCAGCGTACCGACTACGATCGGCTCGCGCTCGAAATCTGGACCGACGGCTCGATTTCACCGCGCGATGCGCTCACCTACGCGGCGCGCGTGCTCCGCGATCAGATGACGATCTTCGCGGGCGTCGAGGAAGAGGCAGCGCCCGAGCGCGCCCAAGGGGTCGAAACCGGAGAGACGCGGCCCACGATCAGCGAGCTGCTCTATCGCCCGGTCGAAGGCCTGCCCATATCGGTGCGCGCCTTCAATGGCCTGCAGAACGCCGACATCAAGTATATCGGCGAGCTCGTGCAGCGCACCGAGCAGGACATGCTCCGGATCAAAAACTTCGGACGCAAGTCGCTCAACGAGATCAAGGAAGTGCTTGCCGACATGGGTCTCTCGCTCGGGATGCGGCTCGAGAATCTGCCGCCGCGCGGTGAGCTCGACAGGATGTGGGAAGAACAGGAGCGGCGCGAGTCGGCTTAAGGCCGCCGCGGAGTTAGGAAATGCGTCACCTCCACAAGGGACGAAAGCTCAACCGCACCAGCGCGCATCGAAAGGCGCTGTTCAAGAACATGGTGCTGAGCCTGATTCGTCACGGCCGGATTAAGACTACTGACCCCAAGGCCAAGGAACTTCGCCGCGTCGCCGACCGAATGGTTACGCTCGGCAAGCAGGGCGACCTCGCCGCGCGCCGGCGCGCGTTCGCATTCATGCAGTCGCACGACGCCGTGAAGAAGCTGTTCGAGGAAATCGCGCCGCGCTTCAAGGATCGCAACGGCGGGTACACGCGCGTGATCAAGTTCGGTCATCGCCGCGGCGACGCCGCGATGCTCTCGATTATCGAGTTCACCGGCCAGGAAGAAACCACTAGGGCGAAGAAACCGCGCCGCCGCGCGCGCAAGGAAACGGAGCAAGGCGAAGAGAAGCGCGCCGCTGCCGCGGCCGGCTGATCGTTCACAAGGTTTGAGAAGTCCAAAGGGCGGCCATTCGCGGCCGCCCTTTTCATTTGCCTACAAACTTCCGAAACGTCTCCGGCAGTGGGATACCGAACCTGGTGCAGAGCGCGAGCACGTCGCGAAAATCATCATCGTCGGGCTCGTACTGGGTGTGGAATTTCACCATCCACTCGGGCGTGATGCACCTCACGCTATAGCCGTTGATTGTGCCTGTGCCCGCCAGCGACCCGATCGGATATGCAATGCCTTCAACCAGGTTCCCTTCCGAATCGAAGGTGTAAGAATGGACGTCAAGCTTGCGGCCCTCGGTATCGATCAATATGAAATTGAACTCCGTTCGCTTTGGATTCTGCAGCTCGCTGTAACCCCGAGTTGACATCAGCTCGCGGAGTCTCGGCCTGTCCTTGTTCTGAATCGCGATATCAAGATCATCATGCGGACGCGTCTGATGGCCGAGCAGCGCATCGACGCCCCAGCCGCCATCGACGACCAGGTCGATGCCGTTCTGTTCCATCACCTGCAGGAGCTCGACGACGTCTTCGGCCTTCATCTGATGATCGCTCGACGGCTCTAGGAGCGGCCATGAATGTTCGATGAGCTTATCGTTTCTTGCCGTCGAGTTCGTCGAACAGCTCGCGAGCGACGCGCAGACCGTTCACCGCGATCGGCCATCCGGCATAGTGCGCCAGGTGAATCATCATTTCGGTGATCTTCTCGCGGCTGATACCGGCGTTGAGCGCGCCACGCAGATGCGTCTTCAACTCGCGATCGCGCGCAAGCACGGTGAGCGTCGTGACTGTGATCATCGAGCGCTCCTTCAGCTCGAGGCCGGGGCGCGTCCAGACCTCGCCGAACAGATGTTCGACGGTCATGTTGAGGAAGTCTTCCTGCATCATGCCGGGCTGCGGCTCGGCGCCGAACAGTTCTTTCATTTTTGCGGCGCCCTTCTGATAGCTCTCCGATTTGACCATGTGATCAGCTCCTTTTATCAATCTTGATCCGAGCGAATCGGTGATCGAAGTGTAAACCGAAGACCCCTCTAGCGACCAATCCAGTTTTGAAGCTTGAGGTCTGCTACTCGCGAAAACTCTCGGACGTTGTCTGTCACCAGAATGGCATCTTCCGATACGGCGTGCGCCGCTATCAGAAGGTCCATTGCCCCTATGATCAGCCCCTCTGCTTCAAGCGCCGTCCGAATCCGCCCATAGACCCGTGCGGCTTTGGCGGACCAATCCAGTACTGGGATAAACTCGAGCAGGTTCGCCACGGCGCTATCGGCGAGTCCCTTAAGTCTCGACTTTTCTACACCAGTCCAGAGCTCGGCGGCGACGATGCTCGAAATCGCTAGTTCGCCGGCGCGCACCCGTAACAAGTGCGTACGCACGGAACCGCTTTTGTTTCTCAGCGCGTGGACGCAAGTGCTGGTGTCCAGCATCAACCGCGTCATGTTTTTCAATCTATTGGTTCGGGAGGTCGGTCTTCTGGTATCGG
The DNA here is from genome assembly GCA_030037595.1 of Candidatus Binataceae bacterium. Classification (GTDB taxonomy): domain Bacteria; phylum Desulfobacterota; class Binatia; order Binatales; family Binataceae; genus JASHPB01. The sequence goes on along the minus strand of JASHQJ010000335.1, from coordinate 10,944 downwards.
AAAATCCTTGCTTAGAGGAGGCACTGACGCGAAAAACTCTCTCCACGTCCGCGGTTTTGCTCGCGGCGTCAGCAGTACGACGTTACCTTTGCGCTCGATATAGACCTCGTCGCACTCAAACCGGTAGCGCTTGGGAATTCGCACGGCTTGGCTCCGTCCGGTCATGAAAACCTTTGCCAATTCGCGTTTCATGTGAACGACCAGCTCCCGCAGGATACGTATGAATGATATATATCACGAAAGGCGATTATATTCTATCCCGACGACGTCTCCTCGATGATGCGAGCTCGGAGCGCCATGTGCGCGGACTTGAGACCCGCGAGGATTCCGTCCTCGAAGTTCCACGCCGCGTTACTGACAAGGTCAGGGAAGTCTTGCGGATTGCGGATATCCTCGGGCGTCACGCCCGGATGAATCTGGCGCGCCATCGCGAGCACTTTGACTTCCTGCTGCGCGATCATCTCGAGCATCAGCCGATCGACCATCGCGAGCGTCTCGCGCGATGCCGCTGCCATGCGCAGATCGTAGCCCGTTTCGCGTCTGCTTCGCCATCGCGCGCCTGGCGATAGACCGCCTTCTTGGCGCGCTGGCGCTTTGTTAAACTTGAGCATAGGCGGCAGTGAAAAATGTCAAATGAATTAATCTCCCCCGACAAATTCTTCCTCAATCGGTTCGGGATGAACGAGAACTCCCTCGAGCGAATCCTCGGCACCGCGCTCGAGCGCAAGGCGGATTATGCGGATCTTTATTTCGAATACCGCAGCGCCGAAGGGATCGCGCTCGAAGAGTCGATGGTCAATCACACGAGCAAGAGCGTCAGCCACGGTGTCGGCGTACGCGTATGCGCCGAGGATCGCACCGGTTACGCCTACTCCGACGAGGTGACGATCGATCGCATGCGGCTCGCGGCGGAAGCCGCGCGCGCGATCGCTGATCAGCGCGGAGCGGCTCCGGGAGCCATCCAAGTGGGCGGACGCGTGGCGTCGCACAATCTCTACGAGCTTGAGACAACACCGCTCGAGATCCCGCTCGAAGATCGAGCCCAGCTGCTGGCCGAGATCGACCGCGTGGCACGCGCCTACGACCCGCGAGTCAAAAACGTGATGGCCTCGATCGCGGCCGAGCGCAAGCTCGTCATGGTCGTGACCAGCGAGGGCAAGATCGCTGCCGATATGCAGCCGCTATGCCGGCTCAACGTGTCGGTGATTGCTGACGACGGCAAGAACCGGCAGATTGGCAGCTACGGCGGCGGCGGACGCGTCGAGTACCGGCACTTCCTGGAACAGGAACGATGGAAGCAATACGCGCTCGAGGCTGCACGCCAGGCCATAACCAACCTCGACGCTGACGACGCACCGGCAGGCGAAATGATCGTCGTGCTCGGTCCCGGATGGCCGGGGATCCTGCTGCACGAGGCGATCGGCCACGGACTCGAGGGTGATTTCAACCGCAAGGGTGTATCGGCATTTTCCAATCGCATCGGACAAAAAGTCGCAAGCGAGCTTTGCACCGTTATCGACGACGGCACGATTAAAAACCGCCGCGGCAGCCTTAATGTTGACGACGAAGGCACGCCGACCTCGCGCACGGTACTGATCGAAAAAGGAATCCTGCGCGGCTACTTGCAGGATCGGATGAACGCCCGGCTGATGAAGATGGCGCCGACCGGTAACGGGCGCCGCGAGAGCTTCGCGCATTCACCGATGCCCCGCATGACCAACACCTTCATGTTGGCCGGAGAATCAGCGCCGGAGGACATCATCAAGTCAGTTGACCACGGTCTCTACGCCGTCAACTTCGGCGGCGGCCAGGTAGATATCACCAACGGCAAGTTCGTGTTCTCTGCCAGCGAGGCTTACCTGATCGAAGGCGGTCGCGTCACGCGGCCGGTCAAGGGCGCGACTCTTATCGGCAACGGCCCCGACGTGCTGACGCGCGTTACCATGGTCGGCCACGATCTCGCGCTCGACGCGGGAGTCGGCACTTGCGGCAAGGATGGCCAGTCGGTGCCGGTGGGCGTGGGACTTCCGACGATTCGCGTCGACGGCATAACGGTCGGCGGCACGCGCGGCTGACGAAGAGGAAATAATTTCGATGGCAACTGTCGATCTGAAACTCGCGGAGTGGGCGCTCGGCGAGGCGACGAAGCATGGTGCAACGGCGGCGGAGGTGCTCTGCATCTCGGCCGAATCGCTCGCGGCGGGAGTGCGGCTCGGCGAGGTCGAGAAGCTGAAACATTCGCGCGAGCGGCGGCTCGGATTGCGAGTCTTCACCGGGCAATCGTCCGCGACCGCTTCCACAGCCGAACTGGAGCGCGACTCGCTCTCGGACTTTATCGCCAACACTGTCACGCTGGCGCGCCTGACCTCGCCCGATCCGTGGTCGGGATTACCTGATCCGGCTCTGCATCCGAAGTCGTTCCCCGAGCTTGGCCTCGTCGATTCGGAGCAGGGGATGGTGAGCGCGGACGAGGCGCTCAAGATCGCGCGTATTGCCGAGCGCGCCGCGCTCGGCCGCGACCCGCGAATCAAGAACTCCGAGGGCGCGGAATTCAGCTCGGGCCGTTACCAGGTGATGTTCGTCAACAGCCAGGGATTCTCCGGTGAGTATGCTGGCACGTCGTTCTCGCTCGTCGCAGCGCCGATCGCGCAAGACGGTGATTCGATGCAGCAGGGGTTCTGGCACACCTCGAACCGGCGCTTCAGCCAGCTCGAAGACGCCGAATCGGTAGGAAGGACGGCGGCGGATCGCGCGCTCAGACGCCTTGGCGCGCGCAAGATCAAAACCACGCACGCGCCTGTCGTGTTCGACCCTGACATGGCTGCCAGCCTCATCCGCACGATCGCGGGTGCCGCGTCGGGACCTTCGCTCTACAAGGGTGCCTCGTTTCTGATCGACAAACTCGGTGAACTGATCGCGGCGCCGAACGTCACCGTTATCGACGATGCGCTGATGCCGGGCGGGCTTGGATCCAAGCCATTCGACGGCGAGGGTCTTGCCACGAACCGCAAGAAGCTGGTCGACGGCGGAAGGCTTGCGACCTACCTGCTCGATTGCTATTCGGCGCGCAAGCTCAAGCTCGCTCCGACGGGCAACGCCTCGCGCGGGGTCGGCGATGCGCCATCCGTGTCGACCACCAACCTGCATCTCGCGCCCGGTAGCTATACGGCCGAACAGATAATCGGATCAGTCCAAGAAGGGCTTTACCTGACTGAAATTATTGGAATGGGCGTTAACATGGTAACTGGTGATTATTCACGTGGAGCGGGCGGAATTTGGATTGAAAATGGCGAATTAGCCTATCCCGTACAAGAAATAACTATCGCGGGCAATTTGAAGGAAATGCTTCGGGCGGTGGAAATGGTCGGCAATGACCTTCGTTGGAGGTCATCAACCGCCTCTCCGACCTTAAAAATTTCGGAAATGACCATCGCCGGGGCATAATTTCGAAAATCTGTTGCAAAACTGCACCACGGCTCTTGACCTTTGTCGCAATCTCGACTAACTGCTTGTAGTGTTTATTAACAGGGTGCGTTGGGCGGCCTCCTGGGGAGCGGACATATGAATCAGCAGATTACGACGCAGGCTCAAGAGAAATTGATGGCGCGGTTGCTGTCATTGGGGATGCCCCGGCAGGCGGCCACCACTCTTCTCGAGCGTCATATGTTGCTCCGCTATCCGAAAGGAGCGGAACTATTCACCAAAGGATCACCTGCTGATGTGGTTTTTGCCGTGATCAGCGGCGTGGTCAAAGTGGTTAGCGTTCGCCCGGGCAGCGACCGAGTCCTGGTCGAGCTGGCCGGCACGGGCGACCTCGTCGGCTATGCGGACTTCGCCGACGCGCGCGGCGAGCGCTCGCAGCTCTTTGGCGCGCAGGCGCTGACCAACTCCTGCGTCGCGCTTTTCACCCGCCATCATATCGCCGAGGTGCTCAAGGGCCTCGACGCGGAGACATTGATAAAGATCGCCTCCGCGCTGAATACGATGTGGTCGTCCGTGACCTACCGCTACGCCTCGTTCCTCGGCATGTCGCTGCGCAAGCGCCTCGAGTTCGTCCTCAACGAGTTGGCCGAACGCTTTGGCGTGCCCGACGCGCGCGGCACTTTGCTGTTGCCGGAGCTTGCGCAGGAGGAGCTGGCTGAAATGATCGGCAGCTCGCGCCCGATGGTGAGCAAGCTGCTGACCGAGATGACGGCGCGCGGCACCCTGATTCGCTCTGGCCGGCGCCATATCTTGCTCTCGTCGGAGAAGCTGGGTGGCGGCGCTCATCATCGCGCACGAGAAGAAGCGGCGCCCGCGCCCGCCGCGCAGCCCGAGCGGGAGAGTGCTCCACGCTCGTCGGCGCGCGCGAGCCGCGGTCATCGCGCCGCGACGTCTTCGGCGGCCAATCCCAATCTGTAGAATTCTGCTACAGACTGATTGAGGGGCTGCTCGTCCGCGCCGCGCGCGCAGCGCGGCGGCGCATGACCTCGAGCGCGTGCTCGGGCCCGCGCTCGAAGCATTTTCACCCGACCGGCGAAGCGCGCTGATCACGCGCCGGCACCTGGTCTGCTCCTGGCAGTGGTGGGAACTCCTGCGCTCGCCACCATCGGCTCTCGCCGCCGCGCGCCAGTGCGATCGTGACCGATCTTGCGCTCATCGTGCTGGTCGCGGCTGAACGCGATATGCGGCGGGGCCGAATTGAGCGGTCGAACTGAGAGGGCGCGCACGGGCTCTCATCCGGCGTCGCGAAGCCCGCGCGCGACGCGATTCACGAGAAAATCCGCGCAGCTTGCCCGGTTTTCCGTCGATGGTTACCTTTACTCCGAGGCAAGAGTAAGAAGAGATAATGAACGCGAATCGGTTTACCGAGAAGCTCCAGGAGGCGCTCGGCCGCGCCCAAAACTCCGCAGTTTCCGCACACAATCAGGCCGTTGACGTCGAGCATTTGCTGGCTGCTCTGCTCGAGGACAACGAAGGCATTGTCAGCTCAATTCTGAAGCTCGCGGGGGTCGATCTGGCCGCCGTCAAGCGCAAGCTCGACGACGAGCTGCGAAAGATTCCGCGCGTGACGGGAGCCGGCGCCGACGCAAGCCAAGTTTACGCGACGCCGCGTCTTGGCCGCGTGCTGGCGCGCGCGGAGCAGGAGGCGGGCAAGCTCAAGGACGAGTATATCTCGGTTGAGCACGTGCTGATCGCGATGCTCGACGAGACCGGCGCGTCGGCGAAGATTCTCCGCGAGGCTGGGCTCACGCATGACAAGCTGATGGCCACGCTTAAGAGGGTGCGCGGCAACCAGCGTGTCACGTCATCGAATCCCGAAGCGACGTACCAGTCGCTCGAAAAATACGGCCGCGATCTGACCAAGCTCGCAAGCCAGGGAAAGGTCGATCCGGTGATTGGCCGCGACGAGGAGATTCGTCGCGTCATCCAGGTGCTCTCGCGCCGCTCGAAGAACAATCCCGTGCTGATCGGCGAGCCTGGAGTCGGCAAGACCGCGATCGTCGAAGGACTCGCGCAGCGAATCGTCTCGGGCGACGTGCCCGAAGGACTCAAGAATCGGCGCCTGGTCGCACTCGACATGGGCGCGCTGATCGCGGGCGCCAAGTTCCGTGGCGAATTCGAGGAGCGCCTGAAAGCGGTGCTCAAGGAAGTGCAGGAGGCCGCGGGCGAGATCATTCTCTTCATCGACGAGCTGCACACTGTCGTCGGCGCCGGTGCCGCTGAAGGCGCTATGGATGCGTCGAACCTGCTGAAGCCGATGCTCGCGCGCGGCGAGTTGCACTGTATCGGCGCGACCACGCTCGACGAGTATCGCAAGCATATCGAGAAGGACGCTGCGCTCGAGCGCCGCTTCCAGCCCGTGCTGGTCGAGGAGCCGAGCGTCGAGGACACGATTTCAATCCTGCGCGGCCTCAAGGAGCGCTACGAAGTTCACCACGGCATCCGCATCAAGGATTCCGCGCTGGTGACTGCAGCGGTGCTCTCAAAGCGCTACATCACCGATCGCTATCTGCCGGACAAGGCGATCGACCTGGTCGATGAAGCCGCGGCCAAGCTCCGCACCGAAAAAGAATCGATGCCGGTGGAGATCGACGAGGTCAACCGGCGTGTGATGCAGCTCGAGATCGAACGCGAGGCTCTAAAGCGCGAGACCGATGCCGCGTCGCGCGATCGCCTGACCAAGCTCGAAAAGGAATTGTCTCAGGTCAAGGATAAGCGCGCGGTACTGCAGGCGCAGTGGGAGCAGGAGAAGGGCGGACTCGAGAAGCTCGCCAAAATCAAGGCCGAGATCGAACAGACGCGCCAGGCAATCGAGAAAGCCAAGCGCGAGTACGATCTCAACAAGGTCGCCGAATTGCAGTACGGCAAGCTCGCGAGCCTCGAGAAGGAGCTGGGCGCTGAAGAGCAGCGCCTGATCAAGCAGAACACCGGCGGCTCGCGCCTTATCAAAGAGGAAGTGGACGAGGACGATATCGCCGCAGTTGTCGCGCGATGGACGGGCATCCCGGTGTCGCGCCTGCTCGAGGGCGAAGTGCAGAAGCTCGCGCATCTCGAGGAGCATCTGCATAAGCGCGTAATCGGCCAGGACGAGGCGGTCTCCGCCGTCGCCGACGCGGTGATTCGCGCGCGCTCGGGCCTCAAGGATCCGAATCGTCCGATTGGATCGTTCATCTTCTTAGGTCCCACGGGCGTCGGCAAGACGGAGCTGGCACGCGCTCTCGCGGAGTTCCTGTTCGACGACGAAAACGCGATGGTCCGCATCGACATGTCCGAGTACATGGAGAAGCACACCGTGTCGCGGCTGGTCGGCGCGCCGCCGGGCTACGTCGGGTTCGAGGAAGGCGGTCAGCTGACGGAGGCGGTGCGTCGGCGCCCGTATTCCGTGATTCTGTTCGACGAGATCGAGAAGGCGCACGCCGACGTCTTCAATGTGCTGCTGCAGCTGCTCGACGACGGACGCCTCACCGACGGCCATGGCCGCACGGTGGATTTCCGCAACACCGTCGTGATCATGACGTCGAATATCGCAAGCCAACTGATCCTGTCGTTCAAGGGACAGGACTACGAACGGATGAAGTCGGAGGCGCTCGAGGTCCTGCGCACGCACTTCAGGCCGGAATTCTTGAACCGCGTCGATGAGATCGTGGTGTTCCATCCGCTCGCGCGCGAGCAGCTCCGCCAGATCGTCGATATCCAGCTCGGCAGTCTGCGCAAGCGCCTCGCCGAGCGGAAGATCGAGATCGAGCTGACCGACAAGGCGCGCGATTTCCTGGCCGAGCGTGGCTACGATCCGTCGTACGGCGCGCGGCCGCTGAAGCGGCTGATTCAGCGCGAGATCGAGACTGCACTCGGGCGCAAGCTGATCAGCGGCGAGGTGCGCGACGGCTCGCACATCACGGTCGATGCGGGTCCGCGCGGGCTCGACTTCAAGAGCGCGCCGCTCAAGTCGGCGGCGTAATCGAAAACTCCACTTTCCGTGATGCTGCGGCGCGGGATGCAAATGCGTTCCGCGCCGCTGACGTAACGCCGCACAGCATCGATCATCTGAAAAGTTGAGAGGCAAGTGCGAAGCGAATCAGGACGTGCCTCTTGCGCGAATCGATTAGACTTATAAAATTAAGAATCATTGATGTGCCAAAGTTTAGAAATGAGAACAACTAATATGAAATTGGCTAATCAGGATCGGCCGATTTCGTAGGATTTATGCGGATTTGCGAGGCTTCCCGCTGAAAGAAACCCTGCAGGAGTTTCATGGCCAGTTCAACTTTTGGAATCAACCTGGTGCGCAACGAGGAGCGCGCCCAAACCCGCGGCCACCGCCGCACCATGCTCAGGATCGCGATCGTTGTCGGCGCTGCCGCCGTCGCAGCCGCGCTCGCGTTGCTGCCGGATCCGGCCAAGGCCGCCGGCTCACCGCTGGTGATAAAGATGTCGGATAAGGAGCCTTTCTATTCGCCGGACAAGGTAACGATCAAAGCCGGCGAGACTGTCGAATGGGTAAACAACGGCGACACTATCCACGCGGTCTCGACCGAGGCATCCGAAGCGCAAAATCCCAAGGACGTGTCGATGCCGGCCGGCGCCCAGGCCTTCGATTCCGGTTTCCTTCCCCCCGGTGGTAAGTAAGGCTATACGTTTAAGGTACTGGGCACCTATCACCATTTCTGCCTGCCGCACGAAAAGTCCCGCATGGTGGGCACCATCGTCGTAAAAAAGTAGGTTCGTCGTAAGAAAGCAGGTTACGAGTTTGACGATTCGCACAAAGGCGCGGGCGCGTACGCCGAGGATGATGATCGCCGGCGCCTCGCTCGTGGCGACTCTCGCGCTCGCTGCCGCGCCGGCATTCTGCTTTCCGTGGGACATCGACATGTATCGTGGTCCCGCGGTGCAGCCGTATGAGGTCGCGCCGCGCGTCACTCCGGTGGATACGCTGCCAGTCAACGGTGAACCGCCGATCAGTCTCGAGATGGCGACGGTCAAGCTGCACAATCCGCTCCAGCCGACGCCCGAGAATCTGGAGGCCGGCAAGCAGCTCTTCCTGACAAACTGCGCGCCCTGCCATGGGGCGGGGGGCGAGGGCAATGGACCCGTCACCAAGATTCTGATCAAGCCGTCGAAGAATGTCATCGCCGGCGCGAGCAAGAATCTGCCCGACGGTTACATCTACGGCGCGATCACTGACGGTATCCTCACGATGCCGTCGTACGCCGATTCTCTGCCGCCGCATCAGCGCTGGCAGGTCGTGCTGTACGTGCGATCGATTCAGCAGGCTGCGAGCGCCGCGCCGGCGCACTGATCTCCGCTTCAAGCTGTAAGACCTGCGTTGGCCGCCTGGTCCGACGCGACCTGTCTTTGTCGATCTTCGTCTTTCGGTCGGCGCTTAAAACCGATTTAATTGTCGCTCGATTGCCGCCTTGTTGAGGACAACCAGGCCGTAGCGGGCGCGTCTATCTGAAAGTATCCAACCGGAGTTTCACGAAAGACAGGACGGGGCGTGACGATGCTAGATCGGATGAACAAAACTGTGCGGGCGCTGGCCGCGTTTTCGTCGATACTGCTGCTCGCGGCGTTCGGCGCCGCTCTCGCGGATGGCGAGGCGCCGCTCACGGCCAATCAACTGGTCGAGAGGGCGATCCAGGCAAACCCGCAAGTCAAGTCGGTGCGCTATCGATGGCAATCCGCGGTGCATTCGATCAAGCAGACCGTCGCGCCCAACGATCCGATTTTCACCTACACCAACAGTGACAGCGTGAAGAGCCCGGTCGGCCGCGCATCACTCCGCGAGTTCAACTTTACCGAGAATTTTCAATTTCCCGGCAAAGCCTTCTTTCAGCGCGATCAGGCAGTGCGCACCGCCGAGATCGCGCGGCTCACGCTGGAAGCGACCATTCGCGATCTCCGTGCCGCCGTTCTGACCGGCTATTACCAACTCCTGCTCGACACGGCGACGGCCGAAGTCAACCGCGAGAACAACGACAGCCTCGAACAGGTGCTCAAGGTTACGCAAATCGCTTACTCAGCGTCGCAGGTGACCGAGACTGACGTGATCAGCGCCGAGTTCGACCTCACTGCGGGGCGTCAGCTTCAGAAGCAGTACGAAACAGCGATCGCCAACGACCAGACTACGCTCGATCAACTGCTCTTTCGTCCGCCGGGAGAGCATCTGAATATCGACCGCAAGCTCAGACTCGAAGCGCTGACCGTGCCGCTCGACCCGTTGATCGATCGCGCGTATGCGGAGCGGCAGGAGATTCTGGAGTCAGCACTCACCGAACGCAACTTCAATACCGCGCTGAGTCTCGCCAAGATGGAATATCTGCCGGACTTCACTGCCGGCATTCAGTACGACCAGTACCTGGTGCCGAGCTTCGCGCCGACGCCGAGCCAGCCCAACGATTGGGTCGGGATCATCGGATTCAACCTGCCAATCTTTTTCTGGATCAAGCAGAACGAAGATGTGGCGCGTGCAAAGATAGACTTGGCCGCGTCGCGCACGGATCTAGCGTCGATTCGGAGCCAGACCGCCGCCACGGTGACGACGCTTTATCGGACCGCCCAGTTTGCCTATCAGAATGCAATGGTTTATCGGGACACGCTGACCCCCCTCGCGGGTCAGGACTTTCGTGTCGCGTTGATCGCCTACCAGGGTGGTAAGATCGATTTCGTCACTCTGTCAGGCGCTCTGCAACGAAGCTACGCCGCGCGGATCAACTACCTGCAGGCGGCGAACCAGTACCTCGCCGGAGTAGTGTCGCTCGAGCAGGCAATCGGAGCTCCGCTGGTCAAATAATCGCCCTGCGAGTCGAGGCACTCACTTAGACGTTATCCTGAATATAGTGAGTCTGCCCGAATCCCTCGCCCGTTTCTTTTACGGGAAAGGAGGACGAGCGCGCGGCGTCGGCGCGCGCGAGGAGGTGAGGGTGCTGATAGCGATCACAACGCAGGGAGTCAAAATGCTGATGAGCGATCGTGGGTTCCCGACCGTCCAGAACCCTCACCTGTCTCGACACTCCTTCGCTACGCTCAGGAGCATCTCGCCGTCCGTGAAACAACAGGCGAAAGAAGAGCGCTCTGCGTTGCCACCGCAGTGTCGGCCGCAGCGGCCTTGGATTCCTCGCGCAACGCTCGGAATGACATAGTACTACTTCTTCGGAAGGATGCTGACGTTGCGGACGTTACGAATGGCGTCAGGCGCAACCGAAGTATCGAAGCATCCTAACTGGCGATCTCGCGCCGGCAGTCCGATCCAGCGTGGTGAGCGGCTGCAGTAGACCGCGTATGACGGGCCGAATCTTTCTTCCAACCGGCGCTGCTCGTACGGAAGGATGATCACCGCCAGCGACGCCCATAAGATCGCCGCCCCAATCGCGACCGCGACGCTCCCGAAGAAAAGCGCCCATCCCCACCAGACCAGGAGATGCGATAAATAAATCGGATTGCGTGTGTACCGATAAGGCCCGC
>JASHQJ010000334.1 GCA_030037595.1 Candidatus Binataceae bacterium | reverse complement strand
TGCGCAGAAGCCAGCAATTGGAAATAGCGCGAGAGAAATTTTCTAACACTTTCTCGCGCGAACCCGCGCTCGAGCAACGGCGCTAACGCTCGAGCACTATCTGCCGATCCATCAGGCGCGACAAAAGATCGGTTCGCCGTTCGCAGGTCCAAAGCTCAAGGTCGGCCTTCTCGCGCTTCGAGTCGACGCCAAGGATTACGCGGCCCGGCGAATAATTCACGTCGACATTCCGGACCACGCCAAAGTGGCTCCGGTCGAGCGCGTCGGCGATACGCAAAATTGCGGCGAAACCGCGCACCAGTCGGCGATTGATGCTGCTGAGCGCGCGCAGATCCGGCGAATCGAGCTTGGCCGCTTGCTTGCGATGACCGCGCGCGGCCTGGGCGATGACTTCGATCTCATCGGGATCGAAGCCAAAGAGCTCCGCGTTTTTTATCAGGTAGTACGAGTGCCGATTGTGGCGATCGTGATCGATTGCGTGGCCGACATCGTGGAGCAGCGCCGCGTATTCCAGCAATTCGCGCGACTCGCGCGGCAAACCCAACACGCCGGAGGTCGCATCGAAGAGCTGCAGCGAAAGGCGAGCGACCTGGCGCCCATGCTCGTTGCTACCGGCAAAGCGCGCGGCCAGAGCGTTCACCGAGCGGCGCCGCGCGTTGTTCGCGGTGCGGGAATTGACCGCTCGCGCGAGCCCGAGGAGAACGCCCTCGCGCAGCGCCCACGAGCATGCGAGCAGTTCCGGTGCACCCGAGCGCCGCAACACGAACTCGACGAGAGCCGCCGCCGACGGCATCAGGTCAACTCGCTTGGCGTCAATTCCGGGCAGCTCAGAGCGCATCGCGGCGTTGGCTTCGATCAACTGTTCGCAGAGGCGCGAGATTTCTTCCGCCGTCGCGCTCGCGCCGTGCAAGCGTCCCAATTCCTCGCCGCGGGCGGAACGCGCCATCGCAACCAGCGTGTTGATCGTGCCGGAGGTGCCGATCGCGCGCACCACTCCCGAGCGCTTCGCGCGCCGCATCAGACCGCCGATCTGGCGCTCGAGATGCGCGTTCAACTTCTTTAACTGCTCGCGCGTCGGGGGATCATCAGTCAGGAAGCGCTCAGCTACGCGCGCCGCGCCGAGCTTCACGCTCCGCATCCAGAGCGGACGGCCGTCGCGCACCAGGACCAGCTCGACGCTGCCGCCGCCGACGTCGATCAGCAGGTGAGGTCCGCCTTCGAGTCCGAGCGCGTGGCGCGCGGCCTGGAAGATGAGGCGCGCCTCTTCGATTCCACTCACAACTTCGATTGGGATGCCGGTTTCGCGCCGGATGCGGCGGATGAACTGGGTGCGGTTGCGCGCCTCGCGCACGGCGCTGGTGGCGACCGCGCGGATCTTGTCGACGCGGCGCACGCGGGCCAGGCGCTTGAAGTTGCCGAGCGCGCGGATCGCGAGGTCCATCGACTCTTCGGTAAGGCGGCCGGTGGTGAATGAGCGCCGCCCCAGGCGGACCATCTCCTTGACGCGATCGACCACCTCGAGGTGCCCCTCGCGCGTCACGTCGGCAATGATCATGTGTAGGGAATTCGAACCGACATCGATCGCGGCCAGCCGCATACTAGGAAAATAACTACCAAGCTGTCCGAAGTCATCCACGACCAGCCTCCGCGTTGTGCATATCCCAACCCCACAACCATCATAGTTATTAACAGGACCGCTGTTGCGGAATGATGAACGGCGGTTATTGTTTTAGATTGAGTGCGAACTGCGCCCAACAAAACTGATGCTGGAACATCATCGCGACTGGATATCTCATGTTAATCGTTACGTAACGATTACATAACTCAGTCGAGCAGCGTCGCGAGCGAATCCTTGAAAATCTGGTCCGCGCTCCGATCGAAGAGGATGAACTCGACTCGTTCGAGTGTGGTCGTACCGACAAGATGCTCGCGCGCCTCGGCCAGCATCACCTCTGCGCATCGCTTGAGGGGAAAGCCCGCGATACCCGTGCCGATCGCAGGGAACGCTATCGACCTGAGCTTGAGTTCCCGCGCGCGGGCGAGCGAGTTACGGGTCGAGGCGCGGAGATTCTGCTCGGTCGTCGCCTCGCCGAGCCTCATGCTGGCGGCGTGGATCACGTGACGCGCGCGCAGATTGCCGCCGCCGGTTACGACAGCTTCGCCAAGCGGAATCGGCCCGATTTTATCGCATTCGGCCTGGATCGACGGGCCGCCTTTGCGACGTATCGCGCCTGCGACGCCGCCGCCGAGCATCAGCTCGTTGTTGGCGGCGTTGACGATCGCGTCGGCGTCAGAGTCGGTCAGATCGCCTTGCCGAATGATGATTTTCGAGCGCCATTCGGACTGCATCGCCACCTCGCACGCGCGGCAGGGACGCGCCTCATCTGTTAATATCGCTTGGGCTCGAGGTTTCACAGGCGCGGCGGACGATGTTGCGGAACCCGACGAAACTCTTGCGCGCACTGAGAGTGCTCGGTCTCGTGATGGTATGCGCCGCGGTCATCGGGTGCCGCCCCCCGCGCGGAAACCCGCCGGGAACAATCCAAGTCGACCTCGAGGATACTCCGACCTCAACCGATCCGCGCTTCTCCACGTCAGCAGCATCGTCGCGCGTCAACGAATTGATATTCTTGAGCCTCGTGCGCCCGGCCGAAAGCGGGGAGTTCGTCGGACAACTCGCAGAGAGCTTCGCGCGGCGCGGCGAGACTCAAATAGTATTTCATCTGAAGCACGGAGTGAGATTCAGCAATGGTGATGAACTCACCGCGCGCGACGTGAAATATACTTTCCATTCTATTTTGGATCCGGCGATGAACTCGCCGAAGCGCGGCGCACTGCAGCATCTGAAATCAATCGACGCACCCGACGAATACACAGTAGTAATGACCACCGACCGCCCTTATGCGCCGGCTGTGGAACTCGGCTCACAGGCTATCGTTCCGGCGGATACACCGCCACCTTCGATGTCCGAGCAGATCGCGCCGCCGGGCGCCGGCCCCTTCCGGATGGTCAGCTTCAGCCGCGACGAATCTGTAGTGCTCGAGCGCAACCCGTATTATCCGGCGCCGCCAGATTCACCGCGACAAATCGTGTTCAAGATCGTCCCCGATCCCACGGTACGCGCTCTGGAACTGATCGAGGGCGTGTGCGACCTCTCCGAGAACAACATCCAGCCTGATGTTCTGCCGTCGCTCGCCGCCCAGCGTCAGTTATCGATTATCAAGTCCGCCGGGACCGGCTACCGATACATCGCATTCAACTTTCGCCACGATCCACGCCTTCGCGATATCCGCGTGCGCCGCGCAATTGCCTACTCAATCGATCGCAACGCCATAGTCAATTCGATGATGCGCGGCACGGCGCGAATCGCAACCGGCTTGCTGACGCCTGAGAACTGGGCATACTCAGGCGATGTCGCGAAGTATCCTTATGATCCCGCGAAAGCGCGTCAGCTGCTCGAGCACGCCGGCTATCCAATAACAAGAAATGGAATGCGCAATCTTCGCCTGGTATTCAAAACGACTCCCGAGCAACTCCGGCTCGCGACTGCGTTTCAGGCGATGCTCAAAAATGTAGGTATTGAACTTGATATACGTAGTAACGAGTTCGCCACCTTTTACGACGATACGATGCGCGGCAATTTCGACCTGGTATCGATGTACTGGGTAGGAGTCAACGATCCGAATCACTACTACATGATATTCGATTCGGAGATGACGCCGCCCCGCGGCTACAATCGCGGTTACTATTCGAATCCCGAGATGGACCGCTTGCTGGAAAGCGCACAGAGCACGTTCGATCTCAACGACCGGAGAGATCTTTACGCGCGCGTGCAGCGAATCGCAGCCGACGATTTGCCGTATCTGTCGCTCTGGTGGGAGGACACTGTGGTTGTGCTGAACCGATCGCTCGAAGGTTTCGTGCCGTATCCTAACGGCAGCTTGAAGTCGCTCGCGACGGTCACCCTGACGTCACCCGCCGAAGCGGAGCCCGCGAATTGATCGGATACTTCGCGCGCCGCCTCGCCGCGATCTTGCCGGTCGCGATCGGCGTCGCGACTCTCACTTTCCTGATCATTCATATCGTGCCCGGCGACCCTGTTACCGCGATGCTCGGTGAGAGTGCCGCGCATGCCGATATCGTCGGCATGCGCCACCGCCTCGGACTCGATCGTCCGATCCTTGCGCAGTACGGTGTGTATCTCGCCGGTCTCGCCCAGGGCAACCTGGGAGAATCGATCGTGTATCGGCAGCCCGTCAGCCGCATCATCGCCGAGCGCTACCCCGCGACGCTCGAACTTGCGGGCGCCGGGATGCTCGTTGCACTCGTCGTCGCGTTTCCGCTCGGCTTCGTCGCGGGCTCGAGGCCGGGTGGCGCGGGCGATATCGCCTCGATGGGTGTCGCGATCGCGGGCATCTCGATTCCGCACATTTACCTCGGCCCGCTGCTGATGATCCTGTTCTCGCTCGATCTGCGATGGCTTCCGCTGACCGGGCGGGG
>JASHQJ010000333.1 GCA_030037595.1 Candidatus Binataceae bacterium | reverse complement strand
GAATGCGCCGGCAGCTGGTCGACAAGACCGAGAGCAGCTCTCCGCTGGTCGAGGAATGTACCCGCACCATTATCGGCGAGGTCGAGGCGCTCAAGCGCCTGGTTAACGAATTTTCGGCGTTTGCGCGCATGCCCCACTTGACGCCGGTGCCAGGCGACTTGAACCAGCTGGCCAGCGATGCGGTCACCGGTTTTCGTGCCGCTCATCCGGGGGTGGAGTTCGGCCTAAGCCTCGCGTCCGATTTGCCCAAGCTGATGATCGATCGGGAAGCGATGAAACGGGCGCTGGTGAACCTGCTCGACAACGCAGTCAGCGCGACGACTACATACAATCACAACGGTGACAACCCGCAGGTCGAAGTGCGCACCGCGGTACGCGCCGACAAGGGACTGGCGACGCTCGAGGTATGCGACAACGGCCCCGGCATCGATCCGCGCCTGCGCACCCGCATATTCGAGCCATATTTCTCGAGCAAGAAGGGCGGCACGGGACTCGGCCTCGCAATTGTTTCTTCAATTGTCACTGACCATCAGGGGTTCGTCCGGGTGAGCGATAATCGCCCGCGCGGAAGTAGATTCACCCTTGAATTTCCGCTAAAAGAGCAGGAACTCGCCAAGGCCATTGGCTAATGCGAGCAGCACGGCTCTATAAGACACTTTCAGGAGTTCCCAGTGAGCGAAACCGTATTGGTGGTGGATGATGAGGAGCGGATTCGGTCGTCTCTAAAGGGGATTTTGAGTGACGAGGGTTTTCGCGTCATTGATACTGGCGACGCGCCCGGTGCACTCGACCTAATCGCACGCGAATCACCCGCCGTCGTTCTGCTCGACGTCTGGATGCCCGAAATCGACGGGATCGAGCTCCTGCGCCGGATCAAAGCCGAGCAGCCCCAGGTGCCGGTAATCATGATTTCCGGCCACGCCAACATCCAGAGCGCGGTCGCAGCTACCAAGCTCGGCGCCGCGGACTTCATCCAGAAGCCATTTTCGGTGAGCGGGCTCCTCGCTTCGATCGCTCGCGCGCTCGAGGGCGACACTGCTGCTCCCGCCGCGACAGCGGCGGCCGCCTCGCGCGCCAATGGACGCTCGCGGCGTGCAAGCTCCCGCATCGGTGCAATCGCACAGCGCACGATCGGAAGATCGATTGTGATGGGCGGGCAGGGGCTTCATACGGGGCTCAAGACCGGCGTCATCCTCCATTCCGCGCCCTCGGGTTCGGGAATCGTATTCTCGTCGCTGTCTGACGAAACTGCCGTTCCGGTCAAGCTCGAGAACGTGACTGATACCGGGTACAACACCACACTCGCGAGCGGCGGCCGCTCGGTCCGCACGGTCGAGCATCTCCTGTCGGCGCTTCACGCTTTCGGCATCACCAATTTGCTGATCAAGACCGACGACGAAGTGCCCGCGCTCGACGGTTCGGCGCTCGAGTTCTGCAAGCAGCTTAGCGCAGCTGGAGTCACCGATCAGGCCGCGACCGTTGAGCCGATTCGCATCAAGAAAAAAAACGTCATCGGCGAGGAAGGCGAGGGCAACGAGTTCATAAAGGCCGAGCCCGCCGACCACCTGGTGATCGATTACACGCTCGACTATCCGGCGCCGATCGGCGTGCAGCATATCCGCTTCGAGCTGACCTCGCCCGAGGCATACATGCGCGAGATCGCACCCGCGCGGACGTTCGCTTTCGTGAGCGAGTTCCGCAAGCTCTCCGCGATGGGACTCGGCAGCGGCGGCCGTCTCGACAACCTTATCCTCGTTGACGAAGAGAAGGTGGTTAACACGACGCTCCGCTTTCCGGACGAGTTCGCCCGCCACAAGGTGCTCGATTTGATCGGCGACCTTTACCTGCTCGGACGGCCGGTCGCCGCGCATATCACCGCATCGAAGACGGGACACTCGGACAACCTCGCGCTGGTCAAAGCGATCGCGGCCACACAGGCCGCGTAGATTCGCGCGCCCACGCGCGCGCCGACAATGGACCTCGTGGACAAGGTCGCGCTTATCACCGGCGCAGGCCGGCGCGTCGGCAGCGCGCTCGCACTTGCATTTGCAGCGCGTGGCGCGACCGTCGCGGTCCACTATCGCAGCTCAACGTCGGAGGCAGCGAAGCTCATCGAGCAGATCAATGCTGCGGGACGCAAAGCACAATGCTTTCGCGCCGATCTCGAGCGCGTCGCGGAAATCGATCAGATGATTGCTGACGTCGTCGCGGCGTTCGGCCGCCTCGATATCCTGGTCAACTCAGCATCCGTTTTTTTCCGTCGCCCGATCGAGGAAGTGACTGAGCGCGACTGGGACGTGAATATGGCGACCAACTTGAAGGCGCCATTCTTTCTCGCGAAGGCTGCTGCACCTGCGATGCGCCGCTCCGGCGCCGGCAAAATCATCAATATAGGCGACTGGGCGGGCATCAGCCCTTACAACAACTACCTGCCGTACACCGTGTCAAAGGGTGGCCTTATTACCCTCACGCGCGCGCTGGCGAAGGCGCTCGCGCCGGAGGTCCAGGTCAATTGCGTGGCGCTCGGGCCGGTGCTCGCGCCCGAGGACTACGGCGCGGATGATATCGCGAAGATGGTCGCGGGTACGCTAGTCAAGAAGATGGGCTCGCCGAAGGACGTTGTCGCCGCTGTGATGTTCCTCTGCGAGGGCACCGACTTCGCCACCGGCTCGACGTTGCTGCTCGACGGCGGGCGCCTGCTCGTCTGATATCCTTTACAAGTTCGGCCCGATGAAAGATTTCCGCATCACGCCGGTCAAGCGGCGCGTCGCCGTGCTCGCGAGTGGCGGCCTCGACAGCTCGGTGCTGCTGGCCGAGATGGCGCGGCGCGGGCGCGAGGTGTTTCCGATCTACATGAAGGCGGGCCTGGTCTGGGAGCGCGCCGAGCTTCGCCTGCTCGGCCGCTTTATCGCGCGGCTCGATCGCGCGAACATCGCACCGCTCACGATTCTTGAGGCGGGCGCGAACGTCGCCGCGCGCGACCATTGGAGCCGCACGGGACGCGGTGTGCCCGGCTATCACGCCGCTCTCTCCTCAAACTATCTTCCAGGCCGTAACCTGAGCCTGCTCACGAGCGCCGCCATTTTCTGCGCGCATCGGAGGATCGGCGAGATCGCGATGGCGCTGCTCGAGAGCAATCCATTTCCCGATGCGAGGCCCGAGTTCTTCCGCGCATTCGAGCGCGCAGTCGCCCTCGGCGTCGAGCTGCCGCTGAAAATCACGATGCCGTTTCTAGGCGAGGAAAAAGAGGACGTCATCCGGCTCGGCCGAAATCTCCCGCTCGAGTTGACGCTCACCTGCGCGAGCCCGATTCGCGGACGCCATTGCGGCGAGTGCACCAAGTGCGCCGAACGAATCGGGGCCTTCAAACGCTCCGGCGTCCCCGATCCGACGCGCTACGCCTCGCGCGCGCGCTAATCGTCCGACAGATACGTGCGCATCAGATCGCTCGCGAAGCCGGTGAAGAAGTCGTGCACGTACCGTGAATGATTACAGATCGACCAGTCGAGCTGACGGATTATCACGTGCGCGAGGTAGAGCCGCAGCATCGGCTCGCTCGAATGGGCGCGCGCCTCGTTCCACAGCGCGTGGCGCACGTGCTCGTCGCGATACGAATAGAAGAGCAACGTCATCAGGTCGAATGAGGCGTCGCCAAAGCGGAGCCCGTCCCAGTCGATCACGCCGCTGACACGGTCGCCCTCGACCAGGATATTGCCGCCGTGGAAGTCCCAGTGGACGACATCCGAAACGGGGCAGGGCGCATCGCCCGCAGCCTCCGCTATACGCTCGAAGCGATCGAGCATCCGGCGCGTCTTCGGCGAGTAATTCCTCAAGGAATCGACGCGGCAGTATTCTTCGAAGCCTTCGAGGATCGATTGGCCCAGCTCTCGAAGCCAATCCGCCCCCGGTTCGACCGCGCGCCCGCGCTGGATCCGATTCAGCGCGACAATCGCTTCGAGCCGCGCGGGCGATAGCGTCGAGTGCCGCAGCAACTCACCTGCGAGCATCTGCTGCGCGGCGTAGCGCGTGCCGCCAGTTTCGCCGACTATCACATACGCGGGGGCAGGATAGCCGAGCGCGCGCAGTGCGGCGGTAACCTGAGCCGCGCGCGCGGGCTCGAATTCGCGTCCCCGGCCGAACTTCAGGATGAAGCGCGCGCCCGCGGCATCGCGTACGATGTACGCGCCCGACTCGCCGGACGACGCGCGGGCCTCGAGCGCAAGCGTGGTAGCATGCACGTGATTGATCGCGTCGATTGTGTCCCTGACCGGCTCGTCGCCCTGCTTTGGCATCCGGGGGCATTCTCTCATAGCGGCGGCACTACCTCGACCGCGACTGACCGCCACCGACGCCAGGTTAGAAGTGTCTTATTCGTGGCCCCTTGGTTGGACTGATCCGGCTAGGCTGTGAAGCTCCTTTTCTTAAACTGATAGACTATATATCTGACTAAAAGTTGTCTGAGCGCTGATGCTCGAACGGAATCGAGCAGGGGAGGGCCACGATGGCGACCGCATCATCGCCAGCATCGCTTTACAATCGGATCGGCGGCTACGACACGATCGCGGCCGTGGTTGAGGAATACCTCGACAAGCTGATGGCGGATCCGCGATGGCGCGTTTCGAGGCGGCACGAAGCACCGACTCGTGGCAGCGCACACGGCAGCTGTCAAATCGCTTACCTAAGTGAGAAGGCGGGCGGCCCGAGCTTTTACCTGGGTAAGGACATGAAAACGGCGCACGTCGGCGTGAGCATTTCAGCACGCGATTGGGAGCTCGCGAGGGGCCCTCTCAACGATGCGCTAGCGAAGTGCAGAGCGCCGGAGAAGGAGAGCAGGGAGTTCGCCGGTCTGTTCGAGGCGCTCCGGAGCCGAATCGTCGAGCGCTGAGCGCGCCGAAGCCATTCCCTCCCTGTCCATTCAGATGCCTAACACGATGCTGACGTAACCGGCATGGTTGGCGATCGCCAGGTCGTGCCCGACGTCAGGCTGGAGCCCACCGAGGAGACCATCGAGGAGATCATCGAGACCATCGAGGAGACCACCGAAATTGCCTCCTACCAGCGCCACGGGTCCGCCGCCTACGGGGATGTCCGACTCGCGCCTGAAAGTGCCATCACCCTGGCCCCGCAGGATACTCACTGTTCCATGGACGCCGTCGGCGTAGTTGGCGGTGGCGAGATCAAGGTTGCCGTCGCCGTAAAAATCGACGATCGCGATACTCTGCGGCACGGAACCTACGCGCAGCGCCGAATTGCCGCTAGGAGTGAAGTTGCCTTTGCCATCACCAAGCAGCACGGTCACGGTGTTGTCGAGGGTGTTGGCCACCGCCAGGTCCAGCGTCCCACAGTGACGGAAGTCTCCCGCCACAATGCTGAGCGGGTTTGAGCCCACCGGCACGGTATCTCCTAACGTGAACGTGCCATCGCCCTCGCCAAGCAATATGACAATCGTGTTGGCCGTCGGATTGGTCACGGCCAAGTCCATCTTCCCGTCACCGTTAAAGTCTCCGGCCACCATCGCATACGGCAAATCGTTCGCCGGGGGTACGGTTGCGGTGCCGGCAACGATCGAGCTGAGTTGCGAGCTAATCGCCGTGGTGCTCCCAGCGTTGAACGATCCCGTGCCGGTTCCAAGCAGGACTTGGACGGATGGCCAACAGGGGGCAGCGCCGGCTTCATCACAGGGCTTGAAATCGTGGTTGCTGGATTGGAAGTTTGCGCCTGCGATTGCGAGGTCCGGAATGCCGTCCCCGTTGAAATCAGCGGTCACGATGGAAAATCCGAGGAGGGTACCGGTTGGGCTTTGGAAGCCAGTCGAGAAGGTTTCGTTGGAGTTTCCGAGCAACACGAAGGCGCCCGCCAGGACGTCGCCAACCAGAGCCAGATCCTGTCCACCTCGACCATCGAAGTCCCCGGTTACGATAGAGCGTAGAAAGAATCCCGGGGTAAGGGAGGGGAGCGCGGGACTGGAAATCTTTACGCCTCCGATTCCCACGCGCAGAAGCGAAATGCTTCCCAAGTTCGCCACCGCCAGGTTCCAATCGTCAGCTCCGTCCAATCCGACGGCGGCCAGGGCAACGGGAGTGTCGTTCAGGTTGATCTTCAGCAGCCCCCCGGACTGAGCTCGCAGCGTGGCGGGGGCAAGAAACATGCAGACCGCGAGCAACATACAGATACGATTGATGATTCGAAAAGCCGGCATGATCGATCTGCTTCGACTCCCTACCCTCAGAACGTGCGAATCTATTGAAGAAGCGCCGATTTTCAGCTGGTAACTCATTGATAACATGTGGCCGAAAACTGAATAAACCAATTTATTCATAGGATTCTCACGGCACACAGTTAGTCGGGAGGTCAAATTGTTCCGGAGGGATTGGGTTCGTTAGAAAATTAAAGAACCGCATCTCGAAGGTGTTGTTGCCGTCCCGCCGAAGAAAGAAGAGCGGCTTTGAGAGCGAATTCTGCACCATGCTGGCCTCCACGGACTGGATAGAGGAAGGAGAGGTCGCGGCATACAAATCCGCGTTGGAGAAAGTTCCCAACTCTGTGGCATTTAGGGCGATACAGATTTGGGTTTCGGGTAAATTCAAAGCGCTCGTCGTGCAGGTTCCGGTCTGGTAGTCGTAGTTGTATTGCAGCTGCGCGGTATAGTCCCGCCATACCGCGGACGCCGGTGTAACTCCGTCCGGGCCATAGAAGACGAGTTCCAGTTTGTGTTGAGTCTGATCCACATAGTAGACGCCCGACTGCGCTCCATTCGGGAATGTCAATCCGGGAAAAAAGCTGCTAAAGCTGGTCGGCCCCGCCGCAATGGCCGGTATACGCACCATGACGAACCAGGTGTGGTGAACTGGAGGGAGGCAAAGATCTGCTGCTTGCACTTGCGCCTGGCCGCCTAGCGCCAAAGAAAGAAGACCACCCAGTGCCAGGGAACGACACCAGGTGAGTACTTTCCTACTCCTCATTGATCATCTCCCTTCGTGCAGGACTTCTGTCGTTCAGTTTTTGAACTGAAATTTAGAATCCTCTGGATTCCTTCGGCTGATGGTGTCCGGCCCCTTGAAGAGATTGTTTGTTCATTGATCCCGCGCGCCGCTGTGACTCGCGGTGAAAGAATTATTTAGCGCTTTACCGTCAGTTGCAAGGCTAAATGTAGCAGGGAGTTACTCCTGGACGTACAGCTTATCCTGCACCCCT
>JASHQJ010000332.1 GCA_030037595.1 Candidatus Binataceae bacterium | reverse complement strand
CGAGTATCGGCGGCGAATTGTCGAGCTGGCGCGAGCGGGTCGCTCGCTGAAGGAACTCGCGCGCGAGTTTGAACCGTCGGTCGAGAGCATTCGGCAGTGGGTCAGACAGGCGCAACTCGATTGGGGCGAGCGCGAGGACGGGCTGACCACCAACGAGCGGGAAGAACTTGTGCGGCTTAGGCGCGAGAACCGGGTGTTGCGCGAAGAGCGCGAGATCTTATCAAAAGCCGCGGCTGGTTCGCTCAGGAGACCGGCGCCACGCCGTCGCGGCGTTCGAATTCGTAGGAGCCAACCAGGCCATGCATCGGATTGCCACCCTGTGCCGCGTGCTGGGCATCTCCCCCGGCGGCTATTGTGCGCGACGCACGCGTCCGCTGGCGGCACGCGCTCGCGCCGATGCCGAGCTGAGCGCACGGATCGCGGAGATCCATCGCCGTTCGCGCCAGACCTACGGCGCGCCACGCATCCACGCCGAACTGAGAGCACAGGGCAGCGCCGTGAGTTGCAAGCGGGTGGCGCGACTGATGCGCGCGCTCAAGCTTCGCGGCGTGAGCCGGCGTCAGTGGATAACCACCACCGTGCGCGATCACGCCGCCCGGCCCGCGCCGGATCTGGTCGAGCGCAACTTCAGCGCCGCTGCGCCCAATCGGCTATGGGTCGCCGACATCACCTACATCCCGACTTCGGCGGGCTTTCTTTATCTGGCCGCGGTGCTCGACGCGTTTAGCCGCAAGATCGTGGGCTGGGCGATGGAAACTTACCTTCGCACCGAGCTGGTGCTGAGCGCGCTCAACATGGCGCTGGGGCAGCGTCGTCCCGCCGCCGTGATTCATCATTCCGACCAGGGCAGCCAAGACACCTCTCTGGCCTTCGGCCACCGCTGCGCGCAAGCCGGGGTACGGCCATCGATGGGCACGGTAGGTGACTGCTTCGACAACGCGATGTGCGAGAGCTTTTTCGCCACGCTCGAATGCGAGCTGCTCAGCCGGCGCAGTTTTAAGACCCAGACTGAGGCGCGCATGGCAGTGTTCGATTTTATCGAAGGCTTTTACAATCCCCACCGCCGCCATTCCGCGCTCGGCTATCTGTCGCCGTGCGAGTACGAACGCCTTTACCGAGACCGGACCAATGAGACCATCAAGAGCTCGACCGCTCTGCGCACCGCTTGGCCGCTCAAAGCGGCCGGCGCGGTGCACGGCGCTGCGGTCTCGACCTAAGAGTCCTTAACGCTTTCCGGCTCGCTCTCAAATCCGCATGAAGAGCGCACCGAAAAGCTGGTACTAAAGCAACACCCGGACCCGGCGTCCGGCGAGCTT
Source organism: Candidatus Binataceae bacterium (assembly GCA_030037595.1). Classification (GTDB taxonomy): domain Bacteria; phylum Desulfobacterota; class Binatia; order Binatales; family Binataceae; genus JASHPB01. Next base: position 4,531 of record JASHQJ010000332.1, on the reverse strand, counting down.
AAATCTGTGACTTGAAACCAAGCTCCACACCGTCAACAGAATCGGGGTAGGTCCATTGATGCCAAGGCCGATCTGTCTCTGCAGGATCCCGTGATGTTCAACAAGGACATCAGCGATTCCAAGGGCACCATTTAACCGAGCGTCTTTTTCGCTAGGTAAAGGTTGATTTCTAAGGGCGCCGGCTGAGCACAACCTTTCCGCCGGTGGAGCGGCGGCGGCGAAAGCCGAAGAGATGGAGGAAATCCACCGCCAGCCAGCGCGCTACTCTGGGGTCGACAATCAGCGTATCCGCCTGCTGAGGATCGCGGTCGATCCCGGGCAGGAGATAAAGTAGTCGTTCCAAGCCTGCCCGCCGCACCAAGCCGGAAAGTCTCAGCCACCGCGGGCTTATATCACGCACGACGAAAAATCCGTCCGAACCCTGGCTCTGATAAAGTGGCAGCAGTATGCGCCCGTTTTCGCGGGCCCGGATTTCGCCGTTTCGGTCTCGCGCAAGCAACTCACCGCGCTTAACCGGCTGGAAATTTACGAAGCCCGGTTCCATAACGAATCGATCGACGGGTGTGATAGCGTGACGATAACGGACTTCCAGGAAACCGGAGACACCGGCAGTGCGTTGCCGCAACACGCTTCGCACGCTCCCAGCCCGCGCCACCGCCTCCTCCCGGATGCAGCCCGCCGCAGCCAGGATTGCCCACAGCGCGGCCTCGTTGTGCTCCACCGATGAAGGTGCCTCGTTCTGTCCCCCTTCAAAACCCACGGCGGCAAAGCCCCGATCATTCATGTAGTTGAGCACGGTTCCGTCGAGCTGCTCCTCCAGCCCGAGGATCACGGGTGCCCCCAGACTCGTCGCATAACTGCGGTTGATCAAGGTGTCGCTGACAATCGCAAAGGGGATGCCGTCGGCAGAAGTGGTATGGAGGTCGAGAAAAACCACCGGTCCCTGATATTGCTCCATCGCCGCCTCGATTGCCTCAAACAGCTCGCGGCATTGCGCTTCTTCAGGATTGAGTGCGGATTGCGCCGCAGCGGAACGCAACGCAGCCAGCCGCTCCGCAAACCACATCCGATTGAAATCCTCCGCCACGAAGCGGCATCCCCGCACCAGCGCCGCGCGATTGCCTGCCAGCGCGACGAACCTGCCTCGAAACGGTGGATTGAGTGCGTTCAACTCGCCCAGCACACGCTGCGCAGCGAAAACCCCGGCCGGCTCGTTGCCAAGCATGCCGCCGATGCAAATGACCAGTGGACCCGCCCCCTGTCCGGCGTAGCGGCCGAGTTCGCATGGGAAGGCGTCTCGCTCAGGAACCACTGACCGTCATTCCAGCTCCGGATGCCGTTCCAACAGATGCGCGGTGATGTTGAGGATATCACGCTCGGTAACGATCCCAACCAAGCTGTGGTCTTTTACTACCAGTAGGCTCGCCACATTGTCGCGCCGCATCAGGGCGATGGCGTCAAAGACCGGCGTCTCCGGCGGAACCGTCGCTGGCTTTGTCTGCATTACCGCGCTTACCGGCGGTGAATCGTCCCCGAGGCTGCCGCGCCGTGCGTAGTGATGCACCACGTCAAACCAGGAGATCACACCGATCACGCACCCCTGCTCGTCCTCGACCGGAACGTGTCGAATATGCTTCCAATCCATAAGATTGACGACTAAATCGACCGGCTCCTGGGGCCGCACCGTAAAAAGATCGGTGGTCATGAATTCCTCGATCCGCAAATCTTTCAGGGCCGCGGTCATTCCTTCTTCTACCTTTGCTGGTGTCCATTCGTGCACAGGCCTGCCCTCCCATTGCCGCTGGACGGTCGCAGCCGCCAGCGCGCCGACGACCGCATGCTTGGTCTCCGGGCCCCGCATCCCGGCCAGCGAATGTAGCAGCCATTGCGAGCCGGTCTGCCCGGACTCGACACGCTGGGCAACGACGCCCAGATAGTGATCAATGTCAGCAATCACGACTCCTGCCTTGCGCAGACCGTCGCGAGCAATGGGCAACAATTCCTGACCGATGAGGTCGCGGGCGCTCCGTGTTTTGCCGTCAAGCCAGGTGAAGCGAGCTTCCACGCCCGCTTGCGCGGCGGCCAGGAAATTCGCTTCGGCGTCAGAAAACGGCATCCGTTTCGGCAGATCGGGCAACGCCGCGGGACCGGCGCTCATCAGACCGATGAAGAAGGCGGCATTAGAGATCTCGTCGAGTACGGTGGGGCCGGAAGGCAGGACCCGGTTTTCGATGCGCAAATGCGCCTTGCCGCCCAGGCATCCAAAGCACCCCCGGTTCCAACGGTAAACTGTGCCGCTGTGAACCCGCAATGCATTGAGGTCAGGCAGTCTGCCCTCGCGCAGCGCCTGTAGCGAGTCCTCCTCTATCGGCGCGCCCAGCAGTACCGGGAAACGCGCAAGGTCGTCACGGAACAATTCCAGAACCGAATGCTCGATCCACCGATTGCCGAAACTGACGCGGGGCGACCTCTCCCGCACATGGTGACTAGCGCCGCGCGTGTCCACTGCCTGCTGAAACAGCGGAATGCGCGTTTCCTGCCACAGGCGCCGGCCAAACAGGAGCGGAGAGTTCGTGGCGGCCGCCAGCAGCGGCCCGGTAATCGCCTGCGCCAGGTTGTACAGCTCGGCAAATTCGCCGGCAGCGACTTGGTAATGCACCTGGAAGCTGGTGCAGCAAGCCTCGAGCATCACCGAATCATGCTTGAGGATGAGTTCGTCCAGCCCCTTCAGACGGAATTCGTAATCGCCACCGCGCGCTTTGCTCATGGCGGCGTTGAGGGAGGCGTAGCGTGGCCTGGGCGTCATGTTGGCCAGATCCAGATCCGACTTGCGCAGCGTCGGCAGGATGCCGGTGAGCGCCACCTCCGCGCCATGGGCGTGCGCTATGGACCGTACCTTGGCCAGCAGCGCGTTGAGTTCGTGCTCCATCCGGCCCAGGGAATCGCCACCCAGCTCCAGCGGGTCAAGGTTGATTTCGAGGTTGAAACGCCCAAGTTCTGTGGTGAAGTGAGGATCATCCACCTCGGCGAGGATCTCTATTGCCATTGGTGCCGGCCGCCATGAACGATCGACTAGAAACAGTTCCTGCTCCGCTCCGATTCTGCGTTTGCCAGATTCGATCGCACCCTGCTCGATCATCGCCTCCAGGGCCTGAAGGTCATGCAGCAGGCGGGTAATAAACGAGCGCAAATTTGCGGCATCCAAATCCCCGGCGATCTCCTGCGTGCCCATGACAACCTGCTCCTAGCGCGTCCAGGCCCGGAATCTCAAACGGTGGAACCGGGCATACCTACTTTGCGCTGGCGGGGTGATAGGTAGTTTAGCTTGAATCGAGAACAAAAATCCGTGTTTCTCGTGACATTTATTGGGTTCGGGTCAACCTGACCCACCCGACAGGATCCGACTCTGTGCTGCAACAGCTGGACGACAGTTTATGGGTCGCACATCGGCCGCTGCGTTTTCTATTCGCAGAGATAGGGACCCGGATGACCGTAATCAGGCTGGAAGACGGAAGCCTTTTTGTGCATTCGCCGGTGTTGCTCGATCAGCCGACTAGAACCGACCTCGATCAGCTTGGTCCGGTGCGATTCGTGGTCGCTCCAAATCGCTTTCATCATCTGTTCATCGGCGAGTGCAACCGCGCATACCCAGATGCGAAATACTTCGCCGCTCCAGAACTGAGCTCGAAGCGGAAGGACCTCAGATTCGACGCGATTCTCGATGATTCGCCACCCGGCGAATGGAATGGACAAATCGATCAGATCATATTTCGCGCGTTTCCGCCGCTCAACGAAGTGGTATTCCTTCATCGCGAGTCGCGTTCGCTAATCGTGACCGATCTATTGTTCAACGTTCAGACCTCGGAATCTGCCTACACCCGATTTCTTATGAGGCTTGATGGCGGCTTGGGTCGCGTCGTGGTCGCGAGGTCATTCAGATGGCTGATCAAGAGGCGGCGAGCGCAAGCGCGTTCGACGGTCGATAAGATACTATCATGGGACTTCGATCGGTTGATAGTGGCGCACGGCGACGTGGTGGCGAGGGGCGCGAAAGAAATAATTCGGGCCGCATGGGATTTCTTGTGATTGCTGACGCTCTACGTACGCACTACAGGCGCAGGATCCTAGCAATGGGCTGCTGGCGCCGTGAAGACACGCGCGGGCCAGTTCCGTTCCCGTCTCACGCTAGTCGGCGTTGATGGCGAGAGCCCCTGAAGGTTTGGCGAAAGCGGAGTTCCATCGCCCGACCGTGCGGATGCGCTGACGCTCGCACTCGGCAAACCCTACTAGAAGTTCGAGTTCCACTCGATCCGCGAACTTGCGGCTGCTGAGCATCCCACTCGATCGGTACGCCCGTCTGAGTCTTCGAACGTTCGGCAGAGAGACAGACGCCTTGCCGCCCCGTTTTGGCTCCTCAAAACTTCGTCCGAGGGAAAGCCGGCCAGGGGCAGCTTTGTGCTGGAGGTCGGCAAAGCTTGGAATGCGCGTTTCTTTGCTTCGGAGTCGATGGCTTTCCGCGCCGCGCACCTCG
>JASHQJ010000331.1 GCA_030037595.1 Candidatus Binataceae bacterium | reverse complement strand
CGTCAGCGCCGATCGTAACGTCAGTCGGAACGACCGGGCCGGTTCCGGCGGTTGCCTTGAACTCGGTCAAATTACCGTTAGTCGGATCGTATTGCGCGATCTTGTCTAATCCCGCTTCGGCGAACCACAAGTTGCCATCCGGCCCCGCGACGATACCTGACGGATCCGCGTTTTCTCTGAGTCCTGTAGCGAGCTCGGTGATGGGATTTGGAGCGAAGATAAACGAAATAGGTCCGAGTTGTCCAAACCAGATATTGCCGTCCGGACCGAGCCCGATTCCGAATGGGAACGCTTCTGGTATCGGCGGATTGAGCTGCACTTCGTTGAGAATCGGCGTCGCACTCGGGTTACTCAGATCCGGGATGAACTCTCCCACGTTCTGGGCGGGAGTTGAAGGACCCGGCGCAGGTCCCGTTCCTTCCGCACCGCCTGTGAGCAGGTAGATCACACTTTGGAGCGGACCGGTCTCGGCGAACCACAGGCCGCCATCGGGACCGACAGCGATCCTGGTGGGCGCGCGGCCCGTGGTCACCTGATGGGACGTCGGGGTCAGCGTACCGGAGCTGTAAGTCGCCGAATAAACGGTGTCGCCGCCGGGATTGGTAATCCAGAGGTTGTGATCGGGTCCGGTCACGAGGAACGCCGGCCCGCAACTATAATCGGGAGTGACCGCGGTGGTGCCGGAGGAAACGGCTTCAGTAACTGCGCCGCACTCGGCCGGTGTCGGCAGCTTAAATTCGTTCACGGTGAGGCTCGAGGGCGTCACGCTTTGGGTCACGCTGGAGGGATTCTGTGCGCAGGCTCCGAGCGCAAGTATAAGAGCGCAAGAACCAATGACTGGTAGATAGCGTAAGCGCGCATTATCCGATCGCATGTCAAGCCTCTCTTCCAGCTAATTGTAGGATTATCAATCTGTCAGAATTATATATAAAAGTGTAGTCTCGAAGTTGCCAGCCATGGTAAAGATTTCGTCGAATTGTTCCTGTTGATTACGGGTGGACTCCGCGTGAAACGCTTGCGTTACACGCCACCAGAAGAGGGGACAGTGGTTGGCTACTCGTCGGATTCGTGGTCCGGCCGCTCGCCGCGAGCGTGCAGCGCTTCCTGGTAAACCTCGCGCCGCGAACGTCCGGTCGCGCGCGCGATTACCGCGCTCGCCTGCTTCAGGCTGAGTCCTGCCTTGATCAGCATCGCGATTGTCACGCCGCCCGCACCCTGCGGCTCGGGGCGATCACGCTCCGGGGCGCCTTCGACCACGATCGTTACCTCGCCCAGCGCCTCGCGCGTTGCGAAGGCCTGCGCCAGGTCGGCGAGACTCGCGCGGATCACTTCCTCGTGAGTCTTGGTCAGCTCGCGCATCACCGCTGCCATCCGCTCGGGTCCGAACCCGTCGCGAAGTGCTCTCAGCGCCTCTGGGAGCCGCCGAGCGGCTTCGTAGAAAACCATGGTGCGCGGTTCGTCCTTTAGTTCCTCAAGGTGCGCGCGGCGCGCTGAATCGCGCGGAGGCATAAATCCCTCGAACGCGAAGCGATCGGTCGGCAGGCCCGAGGCCGATAGTGCCGCGATTGCTGCCGATGCGCCCGGTATCGGCGCCACGCGGAGACCTGCCTCGTGTGCGGCGCGCACCAGCCGGTAGCCGGGGTCTGAGATCGCGGGCGTGCCAGCATCGGTGACGAGCGCGATCGTCGCTCCCGCGAGCATCCGCTCGATCAACTCGGGCACGCGGCGCTGCTCGTTGTGTTCGAAGTAGCTGACCGTCGGCGTGCCGATCGAATGCTCGGCGAGCATCCTGCCGGTGCGGCGGGTGTCTTCGCACGCGATCAAATCGGCCTCGGCCATCGCCTTGATCGCGCGTGGCGCGAGGTCAGCGGGATTGCCGATCGGCGTCGCTATAACCAGTAACGTCCCGCGCTTTGCAGGCTGTCTATCGGTCGTGCGCGTCATTAGAATTTCCGCGAGGTTTCAACGAACTTGGCCGAGAGCAACGCGATTCTGTTGATTTCGTGCATCGACCGTCCGGGGATCATCGCTCGCGTCGCGGGGCATCTGTATCAACTGGGGTGCAACATTATCACGTCCGACCAGCATTCCGACGCCGAGGACGGACATTTCTTCTGGCGGATTCATTTCGAGAGCCTGAAGCTGCCGATCGCCGAGCTCGCGCGCGAGCTTGACGCGAGCGTGCCGTCGCTGTTGCCGTGGGAGCACCTGCACTGGAGGCTCTACGACGGAGCGCGTCGCGACCGCGTGGTCATCATGGTCTCGCGCCTCGCGCACTGCATGATGGATCTACTGAGCCGGCATTGGTTCGGCGAGTTCGACGGCGACATCGCCGGCGTGATCAGTAATCATCGCAATCTCGAGACTCTCGCGCAGCCGTTCGGCGTGCCCTTCCAGGTTATCGAGGTAAGCAAAGCCAACAAGGCCGCCGCCGAGCAGGCTTTGCTGGAGCGGCTCGAGGCGCTGAACGCCGATACCGTCGTGCTCGCGCGCTACATGCAGGTGCTGTCAGGCGACTTCCTGCAAGCGTGGAGTAAACCAATCGTCAACATCCACCATAGTTTTCTGCCCGCGTTCGCCGGCTCTCGCCCCTACAAGCAGGCGCACGATCGGGGAGTCAAGCTAATCGGCGCGACAGCGCATTACGTGACCGAAGAACTCGACGCCGGACCGATCATCGCGCAGGACACGATTGCGATTTCGCATCGCGACACCGTCGCCGATTTGACGCGCAAGGGTCGCGATCTCGAGGTCGCCGTTCTTGCGCGCGCCGTCCGAGCACATCTGAACAAGCAGGTGCTGACGCATAACAATCGCACGATCGTGTTCGAGTGATTGCCCTACCATTGCTCTGCGACCAGCACGATGAACGGTCGGAGCGAACCGTAAATCGTAATCACGAAGAGCACCACGAGTGGAACTGACATCGCCAGCATCTGGTAGCGGTCACCGGCGAATCCGCCGCAGAGCGCGCCCAGCATGTACGTCGTCCGGAGCGAGCCGGTCAGCGCCATGTGACGAAAGTCCATGTTGCGCCGCAGGATCCACAGGATACGGCGAGCCCGAAGTTTGAACCCGCCCTGCATCCGGTCGCGGATCCAGAAGATAAAATCGGCCGTGGACTCGGCGAACTTGACCAGCGAGCCGGTCACGAAGGTGGTGTAGATATTGAGACCGCCGACCTTTCGAATCGTCACGTTCTGCAAGCCCATCGCGAGCGTGAGCAGCGCGACCACGACGTAGTATTTTTCCGCGGGCTGCGGCGGAATATTCGGCTGAAAATTCACCCCCGAACCGAACTAGAGAAAGACCGCGAAAAGGATCGTCTCGAGCGTGAGCGTGGTTGGAACCGGCAGGCGAATCATCCCGCGGATCTGAGCCTCGAACAGAAGCGAGCCAAAGATCATGCCGATGACGAAGACCATGATCGGCCATCCGTGGCGGAACGCCTCGAGGCCTTGCTGGCGCGACAGATGCCGCGCCAGCGCCACTGTGTTGCCGCTCATGTGTGCGATGTAGATGTTATAAACGAAGACGAAGCCGAGCAGGTCGACGAAACCCGCGACCCAGGTGAGTATCAGCGCGATGGGCGTGCGCTGCAGCGAACGAAGTGGCCCGCGCGGCCGCGTCTTCGAATCAGCCGGCGAGCCACGCCTCGATTGCATCGCGGCAGAGCTTACCGGCTAGGCCGAGCCAAGGAAAAAGTTGATCGAGCGGCCGGCGAAGCTGCTGATTGGCGCCCAGTAAACGCCGAACAGGATCGTCGCGACTGCCAGCACGCCCATCAGGCCGTAGTTCCACGCATCGAAGCTGACCGTGCCTTCGTCGCCCTTGGGCTCGTACAAGAACATCGTCCACACCGGCTTCAGATAGTATCCAAGCGAGACGACAGAATTGAGCACTCCGATTAGCGCGAGCAGGTAGAACTTGCCGCGGATCACGGCGGCGAAAATATAAAACTTGCCAATGAATCCGACGGTTAGCGGAATACCAGTTAGTGAAAAAAGGAAAATAGTCAGTGCGACTGCGGGCACGACACCGCCGCGCCAGGCAAGCCCGCGATACGCGTCGATATCCTCGCGCCCGGTAGAGTTTGCGACGATCATCACGACCAGGAACGCGCCCGCGTCCATTACATAGTACGCGAACAGGTACACGAGCATCGCGTGCAGGCCTTCGTTCGACAGCACGACGAAACCCATCAGCGCGTATCCCGCCTGCGCGATACTCGAGTACGCGAGCAACCGCTTCATGTTGGTTTGCTGCAACGCCGCGAGGTTGCCGAGAGTCATCGTGATAATGCAGACGAAAAGCAGGAGCTGAGGCCAATCTACGCCGGCAAGCGCCTGCCAGCTTCCGCCGGTTGCGAGATGCGAAATCGCGGGGAAGAAGAAACGAGTCAGCAGCGCGAAGCCCGCGGCCTTCGATCCGATCGCGAGGAAAGTCGTGATCGGAATCGGCGCGCCCGTGTAAACGTCAGGCGCCCACATGTGGAACGGCACCGACGCGACCTTGTAGCCGAGGCCACTCAGTATCAGCACCAGCGCGATGAACACGGCGAGGACAGGCAGATGCCCGGGAGTTGTCAGTGCGCGATTGATCTCGACGAAATCCATCGAGCCCGTGATGCCGAAGATCCAGCTCATGCCATAGATCATCGTGCCCGAGGCGACGCCGCCGTAAATCAGATACTTGAGCGCCGCTTCGAGCGAGCGCCGGTTGTGGCGCAGAAATCCGGTCAACACGTAGGACGTGAGGCTAACGAACTCGAGCGAAAGATACGCCAGCAGCAGGTTCGCCGACTCCGCCATCAGGAACATCGCGAACGTGCTCGCAAGCAGGATCGCGTAGTACTCAGCCTGGTCGCAGTCTCGCACCTCGCGCGATCCGATCGACATCCACACGCCGACCGCGGCCGCGAGTCCGATCAAGAGCCGAAAGAAGATCGCGAACGAATCGAACACCAGCATCCGATGGAACAGCCATCCGCCGGACATCGCGGGTTCGAACGCAATCGAGATGAGCGCGACGACCGCGACCACCAGCGCGATGTGGCCGAGCCATCGCTTGCCGCCAGGAGAATCTGACCCGGCCAGGTCGGCGAGGATAACGATCAGCATGCCGGCCGCGAGAATGATCTCGGGAATGAAGTGACGCAGGCTGGCGAAATTTCCGAGGTCCATCGCGTCCCTTAATGCAGCATCGCAACTGCCGTGCTCGGCGCCGCAAGCACGACCTGGTTAAGATGCACCAGCGAGGTGTTAAGCAGGCCGAGGATCGCGTGCGGATAGAGGCCGAGGATCAGCACGATTATCGCGAGCGGCACAAGAGTGAACGCCTCGCGGAAGCTCAAATCCGGGAACGCCTTGTACTTCTCGTTGAACGGACCGAGGTAGATGCGCTGGTAGGTCCAGAGCAAGTAGCCGGCGGTAAGGATCGCCGTTGCGGCGGCGAAGATCGTGAGAATCGGATGCGTTTGCCACGCGCCGATCAGCACCAGCACTTCGGAAATAAATGCCGACATTCCCGGCAAGCCCATGCCGGCAAAGAAGGCGAAGCCGGTCATGCCCGCATAAACCGGCATCTGCTGCGCGAGACCGCCGAAGCCTGCGATATCGCGATGATGCGCGCGGTCGTAGATCACGCCGACCAGGATGAAGAGCATCGCCGTGATCGTTCCGTGATTGAACATCTGCAGCACCGCGCCGTTGATTCCGGCCGCGGTGAACGAAGCAGCGCCCAGCATCACGTAGCCCATGTGGCTGATCGACGAATAAGCAATCAGCTTCTTGTAGTCGGTCTGCGCCATCGCGCACATCGCGCCGTACACGATGTTGATCGCGCCGATCACGCCAAGGAAAAACCATGCGAGTTGGTGGCTAGCTGCCGGCAGGATCGCAAAGTTAACCCGCAGAATCCCGTAGGTGCCCATTTTGAGGAGCACTCCCGCCAGGATAACTGAGATCGCGGTGGGAGCTTCGACGTGAGCGTCAGGCAACCATGTATGGAAGGGGAACGCCGGAATCTTGATCGCGAAGCCGATGAACAGCGCGATCCACACTATACGCTGGAAGTTCGCTGAATAGCTGCTCGCGTTGGCGGCGAGCGTGGTCATGTCGAAGGTCGGCGTCGGCCCATAATAGTAAAGTCCGAGCATCGCCAACAGAATGAGTACCGAGCCGAGCAACGTATAAAGGAAAAACTTGATCGCGGCGTACTCGCGGCGCGGTCCACCCCAGATGCCGATCAGGAAGTACATCGGCAGCAGCATCACTTCCCAGAAAATGTAGAAGAGGAAGAAATCGAGTGAAACGAACACGCCCATCATGCCCGTATCGAGCATCAAGAGCAGTGCATAGTAGCCCTTTTCCGCGCGCGAAACGGTGAAGCTCGCGAACACCGAGATAAAGCAAATGAGCGCCGTCAGCAGCACCATCGAGATGCTGATGCCGTCAACGCCCATGAAGTAGTTGATGTGGTAGGCGGCCATCCACGGCGCGCGCTCCGCGAACTGCACTGCTGTGGTCGTGGTGTCGAAGCGCACATAGAGCCACAGCGCGATAATCAGCTGCGGAACCGTGCTGATCGCCGCGATCCACTTGTAAACGGGCGTCATCGTCGCGGGCAGCGCCAGGATTACGGCGGCTCCGATCAGCGGAATGAACGTTATCAGCGTCAGCGCGTGACTCATCGGTATCGCTCTTAAAGTCCCTCTTCGATCGAAGGCGTCAGCCGGTTCGCGCCACCGCGCGCACCAGCAGGATCACCATCACCGCGGCCAGAATTCCGTACAGATATCCATTGATCGAACCGGTCTGCAGCCGCCTCAGTCGATTACCCACATCGAGGGTGATGTTCGAAGCGGCATTAACCAGTCCATCGACCACGTATTTGTCGAACAGTCCCGATAGCCACGACAGGAAAATGATCACGGTCGCGGCGAAATTGACTACTCCGTCGATAATATGCAGATCGAACCAGGCGAGCGCTTGCGTCGCAAAAAGGTACGGTTGCACAAATACATAGTCGTAAAGTTCGTCGACATAGTATTTGTTGAGTACCCAGTCGTAAACGACGCCGCCGAGCGCTTCGCTAAAGCGCGCGGGATCCATCCGTTCCTGACGGTAGATGAGGTCGGCGAAATACCATCCACCGATCACCAAGATGAAGGTGAGCAGCGCGAAGCCGGCTTCCGTGGCGTGGCTAGTCAGGTGTGACTCGATAACATGGCGAGTCACCGGCGACGAGAACACCGGGTCGAGGAATTGCTCGAAAGGCTTCCACGAAATGATGAACTCCGGAATATTGCCGATGCCGCCGACGACCGAGAGCACGCCGAGCACGACCAACACGTATGCCATCGAAGGCGGCGACTCGTGCAGGTGATGCTCCTGCTCGTGGGTGCCGCGGAACTCGCCGAAGAACGTCATGTACACCTGGCGGAACATGTAGAAGACCGTCAGCGCTGCACCGAGCAGCAGCAGGAACCAGACAAAGACGTGGCCGTGCGCGAATGCCTGCCAGATGATCTCGTCCTTCGACATGAAGCCCGCGAACGGCGGGATACCGGCAATCGCGAGCGTCGCAGCGAGGAAGGTGAGGAACGTGAGCGGCATCTTGTGGCGCAGGCCGCCCATCTTCCGCATGTCCTGCTCTCCGCCCATCGCGTGGATGACGGAACCGGAACCAAGGAAGAGGCAGGCCTTGAAGAACGCATGCGTCATCAGGTGGAAGACGCCGGCCGCATACGCGCCGACGCCGACCGCCACGAACATGTAGCCGAGCTGGCTCACGGTCGAGTACGCGAGCACCTTCTTGATATCGTTCTGCGCGAGTCCTATTGTCGCCGCCAAGAGAGCGGTCAATCCTCCAATCACCGCCATCACCGTCATCGTCGCCGGTGCCATCGAGAAGAGGAAGTTAAGCCGCGCGACCATGTAGATGCCCGCGGTGACCATCGTCGCCGCGTGGATCAGGGCACTGACGGGTGTGGGACCCGCCATCGCGTCTGGGAGCCAGACATAAAGAGGAATCTGCGCTGATTTGCCGGTGGCGCCGATGAACATCAGCAAGGTCGAGAAGCCGACCACCTGCCATCCGAGATACGGCATCGTCACGCCCGCGAGCATCGGCGCGTACTTGGCGACCTCGCGCGTGACGAGAGTCGGATGACCGACCGAGCCGAGCCCTTGGAAGAGCGCATAGAGCGCGACCACAAATGCGAGATCGCCAACGCGGTTGACGATAAATGCCTTGTTGCCCGCGGTGGTGTTGGCGAGCACCTTGTACCAGAAGCCGATCAGCGCGAACGAGCAAAGGCCCACGCCTTCCCATCCGACGAACATCAGCCACAGATTGTCGCCGAGCACGAGCGTGAGCATCGCGAAGGTGAACAGGTTCAGCCAGCCGAAGAAGCGCCAGTACGACTCGTCGTCGTGCATGTAGCCGCTCGAATAGATGTGGATGAGACCGCCGACGCCGGTGACAATCAGCGTCATCACCATCGACAGCGGGTCGAGCCACAACGCGATGTCGAGGTCGAGGCCGCCGATATGCATCCACGGCCAAAGATAGTCGAGCATGAAGCGATCGTCGGGCGCGAGACGCAGCATACGGGTGAACGCGACGACCGCGATCACGAAGGCGACAATCACGACGCCGCATCCGACAAAGCTGATCGCGCGCTTGCCGATGGTCTTCTGCAGCCACGGACCGAGGAGGAAATTGATCGCGGCGCCGAGCAGCGGCAGCAGGATGATCCAGCGGATGAAGGTAACTGAGATCGGGTGATCCATCTCTTATCAGCCGCTCATCGTCTCGGTTGCGCTAACGTCGATAGTCTTGAAGTTCTGGTAGATAGCGAGCACCACGGCGAGTCCTATCACGGCCTCGGCCGCGGCAAGCATGATCACGAAGATCGCGAATATCTGTCCGTCGTAGTGAGCGGTGACGGCGCCTGTAATAGCTTTTCCGCCGCCGTAAAAGTCGAATGCGAGGTAGTTGATGTTGGCGGAATTGAGTATCAACTCGACTCCCATCAGAATACCAATTGCGTTGCGCCGCGAGAGTACGCAGTACATACCAAGTCCGAAAACGATCAGACTCAGTACCAGGAAATGATATAGTGTAATTCCCCCGCCCATCGCGGCTCCCCTACTCCTTGGCCTCGTGACGCGAGATCACGATCGCGCCGATTAGAGCGGCGAGCAGTACCAACGACGCGACCTCGAACGGCAGTACATAGTCGCCCAGGAATGCGTTGCCGATCGCGTAGGTAGTCGGCGCCGCGGCCGGGACCGGAGTCTGATGCCACTGCGTACGCACGACGGCATAGAGCATCACCGCTACGCCGACGACCGAGGTGACGAGAGCGGGGACAACACCGACCTCGCGATTCGACACCGTAACGTCCGCGATTCCCTGCGTCAGCATCACGGCGAAGATAGTCACGACGAGAATTCCGCCGACATAGACCAGGAGCTGGACCATCGCGACGAAGTCCGCCGCGAGCAGGACATAGATTCCGACTACGCCCATGAACGCACCTAGCAGCGCGAAGG
>JASHQJ010000330.1 GCA_030037595.1 Candidatus Binataceae bacterium | reverse complement strand
TGCCCGAGCAGACCATTAGGACTTTCTTCATCACGGCCGAGGATTTTAGCATAGCCAAGCCCATCGCCGGCCAGCCGCTTAAGCGGTCTACAGGAATGATCAGGGCTTAATCGCCACGGCGATAATACCCTGGCGAACGGTCTGCAGCGGGAGCGCTTTGGCCAGTTCGAGTTTTATGTCGGTGCGCGCGGCTTCGCGAAGTTCCACCGGCAGATGACCCAGAAAATTCCCGAATGAACTTGCTTCCGAAAACTGAATCATCGCTTCCGGTGAGCCTTCAGGATGCTCGCGCTGCCTCAGCTCGAGTCTGGCGATCGTGAAACCTGCTTCGATAAGGAAATTTCGCAATTCATCGGGCGTCACGCGATATGCCACCGGTCCCAAAGCTTGTTGATACCGGTTGTAGGGCGGCCGCTTCATCACGCGTTCGCGAACTCCATGCAACGGGTTTGAATTGCCTTTTACTCCGCTCATGATAGCGAGGCGCCCGCCGCCTTTGAGGACACGAAAAATTTGCTGAAGCGGTATGCGCTTGTCCGGTAACCAGTGAAAGACGGCGTTCATGTAAGCCGCGTCAAACTCGTTTTCCCTGAATTCGCTCAGGTCGTTGGCATTGGCAACTTTGAAGCTTAGGCCCGAGTGGCTCCTTCGATTCGCAATCTCTATTCGCAGCGGCAGCGGATCGATTCCGACCACACGACCTGTCGGACCTACAAGGCTGGCTACGTACTCCGCCAGTAGACCGGTTCCCGCTCCGACATCGAGGACACTTTCGCCACGACTGACAGCCAGTTCGGCGATCAGTCGCTTTCCGGCTCGAAATTGGCGTTCCACCGAAATTTTTTCGTATTCCTCGGCAAGTTGCTTTGTGTCGAAATCGAGACTAACCGGCGGCATTTATCTTCCTCTCGTGATTCCTTTTAGCTGATGCTGACTTCGCAGCTCACTGAATTGCGCGCGTACGGCGGAAAATCATCTCGACATTGGCCTGGAGGTCGCGCGAGATCGCCCTTAAGTCGAGAGCAGCCGGGTTTATCAGCGCCTGAAGTGAAATCCCTCTCAGAGTCGCCACCAATACTGCCGCCTGCCGGCCCGCACCGAGCTCAGGCCTGATTTCGCCCGAAGCGATGCCTCGTTCGATATGCTCCTGTAGTTGACGGCGAAACTCTTCGTCAGCGCGCGCAACATCAGATCGGATTTCCGGAGCCGGGCCGATCGCCTCCCCGGCCAAAACCAGGAGTGCGCGCCTGCCGACTGAATCGGCCCTGTTCAGATATATATCGATGATGAGCTTAATCGCCTGCATGCCAGTGAGATTGCCCGCTTCGGGCACGACGCGGCGGGCGAAACGGGACTGCACGTAACGGCTCACCGCCTTAACGAGGCGCGCCTTGGAGCCGAATCGGTTCGTCACCAGTCCGTAGGTGTAGCCCGCGGTGTCGCCAATTTCGGCGAGCGTCGTGCGGTTACTTCCCTGGCGCGCGATCAGCTTGACCGCGGCATCGAGCATCCGCCGATCGGATAGCGCGCGGCGCTCGGCCTGCGTGTAGCGGAGGCGTTTGCGAATCTCCAAAGAGTCGTGCTGATGTCCACGCGTTCAATCGTATCAGATGGTTGATACCGAACAAATATTTGTCGAATTAACAAGTTTCATCTAGAAGTGCGACGTGGCGAGGCGGAGACTGCGACCGATCGACTGTGAAGCGTTATCTTCATCTCCCGCTGATTGCGATCCTCCTGCTGTCGTACGCGCAGCCTGCACGTTCATCCGAGAGTGTGAGATATTTTTTCGCGGAACGGACCCGCTTATCAAAGACCGGCTTGCGCTCGATTCGCGTACATCGTTTGTAGATCTTCAGCACGCTCGGGTTGCGCTTATACAAAACAATCTGTGGAAACCCGGTCCTGAGCTAAGCCTGCTGAAGGACAAAATCGCCCAGGGAATGGGGCTGGTGCTTATCCTCGGCCCGGATACCTCGCCCGAGAGTATCGCGGCCTTGACCGATGGCGCCGTAGCACAAAGAGGAATCGCCAGACCCCTCTGCGAGGACAGTGGCGACGCGCTCGAACAGCACGCAGCGATTATTCGCTACGTCGGACCTCATTCGGATCGGCTCGGACGACGGGTTAGCTGGCGCTCTGTCACCAGGGTTCACGAGCGGACCATCGTCGAGGCGAAGCCGTCGATCTCGGAAAGTATGACAGCAGGAAGCTCGCTCTGACGCGGCGATACATGGATCAGAGTTTTAGATGGGGATCGCTGATGCTGGCGGTGCTCGGCGGCGCATTCGTCGCATTTTCCGACATTTTTATTCGCGGCCTGCTACCGCCTCAGTTTGCACGCGCGCTTGGGAGTGCTCGTGCTGACGCACATCTGGCGCATAGTCGATTTTACGGCGCGCCTCCCGGATGAGGTTCTCCAAGCCTCGGGCTAGACAGGATTGCTGTCGTGGTCGCTAGTGATCGAGCATGCGTCTCGTGTTGCAGTGCTTCCACTGATGCTCGGGGAGTTCAGATTCGCAGGCCTATTCTATGCGTTCGTAGCAGGGTCAGTAATCAGATCGGTTATCTCGTGGCTGTTGATGCTTTGTTACGTGATCAAGCCTGTAGTCAGGTGGTGGCAGACGATAGTAAGTCCCATGATCACCGGCCTGATTACTACGTGCTGCTGCGCGCAGTCGTCATGGGGATGTGGGCGGGCACCGGACATCCATTCAACACCGCGGCGACGGTACTTCTCGCGTCGCTCTGCGCTTTGCCGATCAGCATCTTCGTCAGTGACTTTCTCGGCTGGGACGACAACTCGCTGCAAGAGTTCCGCGACGCGGAGGCACTTGTGCCTGCTCCTTTCGATCATCTCGCAAGATTGGCGCTCGCTATACTGACTTTGGGATCCAGCTTGAGCCCATTCGAGAATCGCTTTCCCGCTAAGCTGAGAGTCGAGGCGGCTCTCGAGGCCGAGGCCATCAGCGCTTCGGAGGATAATCTTCGCTAATCATATTCACCCCGCCTTTCGGCCCTACTTCTGCCCAAGATGCCGGCTGACGTTACCAGTGAACAACGGCGAAGAGGTTAACCGACGCGTTGTGAGAGGAGCGCCTTACTAGCGCTCGACGCCGTCGCTTTCGCGCGAGCTGCGATTCAGAGACGCCAATCAGATCGCGGGCCGATTTCGCGGTTTTGGCGGTTAAGCCGCCTACCGGACACTACACCTGCCGATCGCGAAGTTACTCAACGGCTGCATCGGCTCAGCGATGGCCGCGACTCTCACCTTCGATATTGGTCATGGATTAGGAAGGGTGCATAGGGCGGTAAAACCAGAGAGCGCGACGCTACTAATCTTACCGTCAGTACCTATCGAAACTACTGAATCAAAGAACACCGTGCGGGTCGGTGTGTCTTGCGGACAATTGTTACGACCGAAGCAACTTAGAGTTACGAAAATATGTCTCCCGACCTTGTTCGGAAGTTGCGAGGTCTTCAGGCCTTGTGCCACGGAAACCGCTTTTGTTCCATAGCAAGAGCCCCACGTCGGTCAGTCAAGGTGTCACGTAGGTCTTCATATCTGCCTGTTGGTTCTCCCGGTCATTATCTATCGTTACTGCTGCGTGCGCGGCCTGGTTGCCATGAATGTCGTCCTGGCTGTCCGTGCCCAGGTTGGACAAGCTTCCCGCGAATTCAGCATTCTGATCGCTTTCGATTGGGGCGGCAGCCAAGGCGCGTGACGCGGTCATCGCAAGAGCAGTTCCCACAACAAACAAAAAGCACTGCACTGTATTCCTCATTCCAGTCAACTTCACCACCCGACAGTCGCTTCTCCCGGTGCGCGGCTTCCGCCTCAAGGCGTCAGCCGTGGGCGAGGCTCTTCAACCCCAGGCCTCTCACAAAAGTCTTCTTCCTGATCTCCTCTCCCTGACCAGGGAGAGGACAAGGGTGAAGGGTCCTGACGCTAAAACTCTTATCGCGAGGCTTGGGCAGCGTGCGCCTTGAGTTCCGCGTCGATCACGTATTGCATCGCCTTGTTGTCGGGCAGACCTACCACCGGGATTCCATCGATGAAGAACGTCGGCGTTGAGTTGACGTGCAGCAACGCGCCGTCGCTCTGATCCTGCTTGACGCGCGCGAGGCCCGATGTGCCCATGCAAGCTTTGAGCGCGGTGTCGTCGAGGTTCAGCGTACTCGCGATCTTGTCGATATTGTCGTCGATATTCTTTGGCGAGATCGAACTCTGGTTGTCATAGAAGTAGCGGGCGAATTTCCAGAACGCGTCGGGATTCTGGAGCCGCGCGCATTCGGCGGCCTCGGCCGCCCTGATCGCCCACGGATGAACATTGAGCGGATAATTCTTGAAGATCAACTTTACCTTGCCGTTGTAGGTATTGTTGACCTCGTTTTCCATCACGCTGAACGCGTGTGCGCAGTAGGGACACTCGAAGTCGGCGAACTCGACGATAGTGACCGGAGCGTCGGCGGCGCCAAGGACGGGGCGATCATTTAGATGCGCCTTGCTGGTGTCCTGCCGATCCCACGCGTCGCGGGTCATGTCGATTACAGCCTGCGCGACGATTGCGTGGGTCTGATCTTTGTCGAGAATCAAGAGGCTCGCGCCGGTCTGACCCTGTTCGTTAGTGACGTAAACCTCGCGCGCGTAGAGGCCGGGGAAACCGGGCGCCGGCGCCATCGGGCCGAGACGTATCTGGCTCGCGGCGGGAATCTTAAAGCGCTTCTGGAGAAAATCGATCACCTCGGCGTCGCGCTTGGGGTTGGCGGCCGGAGCACCCGGATTGACGCGGAGCATCTCGGGCGGCAGGCTCTGCGCGTGACCAGCGGCGAGCGTGGCGCCGACAACAAGAGCGGCCACCGCGACAATCACGAAGCGGCTGAGCGAAAACAATCTTCGCAACGAGTAGCTGTTCATAGTCGCGGTAATGATACGGAAGGGTCGGCATCTTAGCCAGCCCGCCTGGAGCCCCGACACACCGGCGGCGAGCAGGCCGCTCAGCGATCTGATCAGTCGAACAGCGCAGTGCTCAGGTAGCGCTCGCCGGAGTCGGGTAGAATCGCGACGATCGTCTTGCCGGCATTCTGGGGACGCTTAGCGATTCGCGCCGCCACTGCGGCCGCCGCGCCGCATGAAACGCCGGCGAGGATTCCCTCTTCGCGCGTGAGGCGGCGCGCGTACTCGATTGCCTCCTCGCTGCTCACCTGCTCGACTTCATCGACCATCGCGAGATCGAGATTGTCGGGGATGAACCCGGCGCCGATTCCCTGGATCCGGTGGCCCGCGGGCTTGAGCGGCTGGCCCGCGCGGCGCTGCGTGATCACGGGGCTTTCGGTGGGCTCGACCGCGACGGAGATAATCGCCTTACCTTTCGTCTTCTTGACATAGCGCGACACGCCGGTAATCGTTCCTCCGGTACCGACGCCGGAGACCAGAATGTCGATAGCGCCTTCGGTGTCATCCCAGATTTCGGGACCCGTTGTCGCCTCATGAATCGCGGGATTGGCGGGATTGCGGAACTGCTGCAGCAGCACGTAACGATTGGGCGCCGACGCGACGATCTCCTCGGCCTTGGTGATCGCAGCGGTCATTCCCTTCGCGCCTTCGGTCAGCACCAGCCGCGCGCCATAGGCGGCGAGGAGCTTGCGGCGCTCGAGGCTCATCGTATCGGGCATCGTGAGCGTGAGCGGAATGCCGCGCGCGGCGGCGACGAACGCGAGCGCGATTCCGGTGTTGCCGCTGGTCGGCTCGACGAGAGCTTTGCCGGGGCCGAGCAGGCCGCGCTTCTCGGCGTCCCAGACCATCGCGGCGCCGATGCGATCCTTGACCGAGTAGGCGGGGTTGCGGCCCTCGACCTTGCCGAGCACGATCGCTTTGGCGCCGTCGATCACGCGCGTCAGGCGAATCAGCGGCGTGCGCCCGATCGATCTGGAGTTGTCGTCGTAGTAGCGCGGCATGGTCGCCTCCGAGAGCAGCGATTGACGGACCCGCATTGAACATCGCTCGCCCGCCGGTTCATATCAAGCGCTTCGCGGTTGCCACGCTCAGGCGATCGGCTAAAGTTTGTGGTACCCACCGATTCGCGTTTTGTCCTCGCGGAGGACTTATGAGTGCATCAGCGGCGGAAAACCCGGCACCACGAAAACCGCTCGATCCTGCGCGTAAGGTGCAGGTGTTGAACGAACTACCGCGAAAGTTCAGCAGCGGAAAGATCGGTCCCGCGGACTGGAAGGATTTCGTGGCCGCGCAGAATGAAGGCGCGACCACGGGACCCGCGATCGGCGAGCGCGTGCCGGACTTCACGCTGCCCGACCAGGATGGCAAGAGCTGGACGCTCGACGAGTTGAAAGCCAGGGACGGATTGCTGCTGGTATTCACGCGCAGCGCCGACTGGTGACCCTACTGCAGGAGCCAGCTCGTCGAGCTGGAGGAATCGCGGGTGGCGCTGGAGAAACGAGGGATACGCGTCGCGGCGATCAGTTATGACTCGACGCCGACGCTCAAAAAATTCGCCGGCCAATATCATATCGGCTATCCGATGCTGTCGGACAAAGGCAGCGCGGTGATCAAGCGCTACGGAATTCTCAACACCAACATCCCCACGGGGCATCCGTTTTACGGCATCCCGTTTCCGGGGGATTTCCTCATCGGCGCGGACGGTCGGGTGCGCGAGAAGTTATTCGTCCCGGATTACCAGTCGCGCGCGAGCGCATCGGAGATTCTCTTGCGCGACTTCGGCGAGACGAACGGCGGACCTGCGGCGACGATCAAAGCTGACGCGCTCGCGGCGAAAATCGTGCTTTCGACCGGACATGCGATCGCGGGGCAGCAACTTGGCGTGGCGGTGGACATTTCGATCGCGCCGGGATGGCACATCTACGGCGATCCGTTGCCTGAGAATTATGTGGCGACCGACCTCGTTTTCGACAATGATTTCGTGAGCGCGCAGACTTTCGAGTTCCCGAAGGCGATGCCGATCGAATTCAAACTGCTCGGCGAAACGCTCGCGGCTTACTCCGGAACGATGCGGGCGAATGGACGAATCATGATCAAGGCGGGGCTGAAGCCGGGCGAGTACAAGCTCCGCGGCGTGCTGCGGTTCCAGGAATGTAGCGAGGAAGTGTGCAATCTGCCGCAGAGAATAACTTTCGAGTTACCAATCAAGATCGAAGCGATGACGGCGGCGGCGAAGTAGCGTGACGGTGCAGGAGTTCGGGGCGACGAGATGGGCAAGCTGATTCTGGTGCGGCACGGCGAGAGCGAGGGCAACGTCACGCGGATCTTCACGACCACGCCGGTGACGCTCGCGCTCACGGAGCGCGGCCGCGAGCAGGCGCGCGAGGCCGCGCATGTTATTAAGAGAGTCGCGAATCCGTCGCGTGTGTTCGCGAGTATCTACGCTCGCGCGCGCGACACGGGAAGAATCATCGCGGAGGAACTCGGCCTGCCGTTCGAAACGCGCGAGAATCTGCATGAGCGCGAGACGGGCGAGTATGCGGGCAAGCCGTACGAGTCGATCTTCGAGGCCGACGGCTATGACCACGCGCGGCCCTGGATGTGGGTGCCGCCGGGCGGAGAATCGTACGTGCATGTGCGCGATCGCGTCGGGCCGGTGCTCGACGATCTGAAGGCGCGCTATCCGTCAGAAGATGTCGTCGTCGTGAGTCACGGCGGCGTGATGTTCGCGATGTGGGCGCATATCACGGGCCAGTGGGAAGGCGCGCGCGTCGCGCCGAACTGCGGAATAATCGTCGTCGAGCATCACGACGGCCGCTATCTGGCGCCTGAGGTGATCGGCGATGCACCGTCGGAGCGCGACGCGGGCGGCTGAGCCCAAATCAGGCCGGGCCTTCGATCCGATCGATAAGCTGAGGGATGCGGCTTCGCTTCGAATGACCCTTGAGGCCCGCCGTGGAGATCCGTTCGAGATACTCCTGCACCGCGAGGCGGATGAACTTGAGCACCGCGACGCGCCCTGCCTTGACCTGCGCCGCGTCGAGTCCGCCGCCGGAGATAATGATCATCGGCTCAAGAATTTCGGGGCTGCCCAGGATCGCGAGAATCACGTGCTCGGAGTCGTCAACGTATTGTTCCATCGCTGGAACTTCGAGCGGACGATTGCGCGTGTAGTAGCGGAGCTGGCCTGAGCCGTAGGCGACCTGGCGGGCCGCATCCTGCATCGCATACCGCATAATCGCCGTGTCAACGCGGCTCGGCGCAAAGGCGGCGACGTGGCGATAGATCGCGAGCAGCAATCCTGCGAGCGCGAGGTTGACCGACACCGATCCCTGCGGATAGGTCTCAGCCCAGAGCCATTCCTTGAGGCCCTGCTCGGCGTGAACGCTGGCGCGCTTCAGCCCCGAGCCGCCGAATAGCGCGCGCTTGCGGAAGACTTCGAAGAGGCGCGATGCATCAAGCATCTGCGCGCACATCCAGCTCTTCTGCTCGAGGAAATCCTGGTTGATGAGCGCGACCCATCGCGACGGGAAGTCGAGCGTGATCTGCGTGCACTCCTGCAGGAAGGTGTAAAGCTGCGCGCACGCCGCTTCCATCTCAGGCGCAAGCGGATTCTTGTCGAGCTCGCTCCAAGGCACGTCGGTCGCGGGGACCCAGCGCCGCGACTTGGCTTCCTCGTAAAGCGCGGCGACGTTGTCGGACCATACTTCGGACTTGCGATTGACGACGTAGCCCATGTCGGGCAGCTTGCCGACCTTCTCGCTGCCGCGCGAAACCATCGACTTGCTGTCGCGAAGGTTCTCGGGAATCGCGCTGTAGCCGTAGCTACCGATATCGAGGTCCTTGTAGGTGAGGCCGCGGCGGAAATCCGCCGGCTTGCCCTTCACCTTCTCGGTCTTCGCGTCGTACCAATGCAGGCCGAGCTGACCCTGCATCACCTTGTTGGCGGCTTCGAGGACGGTTTCGTCCTCGGTGTAATCCTTGTCCGCGTAGAATGCCACGCCGATACCTAGTTGAGGTTGATTCCCGCCGCCTGCGCCGCAGCCACGCCCATCTCGTACATCTTGAAGAGCTTGGAGCGCTCGCGCCGCTCGGGCATCCCGCACTTGTCGAGGCGCTCGAAGTGCTCCTGCATCTGCTTCAGGTTGAACTTGGTGGTGATCTTGATGCCTTCCTCGATGTTCTCTTTCTTCATGCCACCGCCGGCGAGGATGATGAACGACTCGGTCAGTTCAGTCGCGGCGGCGCCAGCGAAAGAGATGTTCTCGGCTTCATCGAGATGCGCGTGCAGGACTTCGCGCTTCTCGGGGAAATGCTCGAGCACGTACTTGAAGTGCTGCATGCCGTAGCCGACATGGCGCGCTTCATCCTGCATAACGAGACGGAAAATGCGCTTGTCGACGTCGGTCGGTGAGAGATACTCACTGAAGCGAAACAGCGTCAGCACGTTGCCCTCGGCGACGAGGTGCAGGGCGACGGACATTTCGCTGAACGAATCGGCATCGCGCAGATGCTTCAGCGCCATCTCGTTGAGCGGGCTCGCCTGCATCAGGCCCCAGCCCGTAGTCAGCGCGCGCTTGCGGAAGACCTCGGCGTGACGCGCCTCATCCATCGCCTGCGACGCAATGAACGATCGCACTTCGATAAAATCGGGATTAAGCCGCGGCAGCCACATCGCAGGGGTGTCGGTCGCGATCATCTCGACTTCGGTGAGGAAGGTCATGAGCTGAGAGAGCGACTTGCCGATGTTCTCGGGCAGCTCGACGCCCTGGAGACGATCCCACGGGATATCGGTGGTCGCGTTCCACTGACGGCTCACGGCCTCTTCGTAATAGCTCTCGGTGTTGAAGGCCCAGAGCTCGCTCTTGCGCGATACCCACGGTTGCGCGTCGGGCACGCCCTCGGGAATCTCTGCGCCGCGCGGTGCGTATGAACGGTTGCGACGGACTTTCTCAGGCATATCGGTGTAGCCGTAACTGCCGAGATCGATGTCGCGATACGTGAGGCCGCGGCGCGGGTTCGATTCCCTGGGCTTCACCTTCTCAGTGGCGGCCTTCATCCAGGACAGATCGAGCTCCCCGGTGCGCATCGTGTAAAGCCACTTGTCGACGAAGTCTTTGTCCTCGAAGTAATTGTTAGTCGCGAGATATGCCATCGTTGCCGCGCCTCCGCGCTCAGTTGAAACTCACGTCGAGCTTGCTCGAGAGGTCGAAAAATTCCTGGATCGATTCCATGAAACGATAGAGCTTGTCGTGTCCGTCGGGATCGTCGTAGCGGATTTTGAGCCGCTCGCCGAAGTGCGCGAGCGTGTTGATATCGTGGGAGGCGTCGGCCTGCCCGTTGCGCTTGATATTCTCGATCATCTCGCGCCACACGGGCGAGTCACCCTCGAGCACGAAATCGACCTGCTTGAGATCGATCGACGGGACTTCGCGCACGTTCTTCAGATCGAAGACTTCGAACTCAAGGATGAAGTTGCGGGCCTTGCCGTTCTGCCCCACGATGACACCGAAGGTGGTGTCGATGTAGCCGAGGCGGCGAAACTTCTCGTCCTGCTCCGCCATCCGCGCTTTCAGCGCTACGAAGTAGTCGGTCGAAGGAAAGCTGACTCCCATTGTTCGCTCAATCCTCACCCATGCAGTCGTAAACTCAGTCCTGCCTCGAATGTTACGTTTAATCGCGCCGGTCAAGCAAGGTGAACGATCGTTTTCGCGCGGCGAATAGCCGCCCTGGTGAGGCAACTTTTCCTAGCGCGCAACAGCCGCTCAATCGCATTCAGTGCGCCGATGCCTGCTTGGTGTTCTTCGCCAGCTCGTCGTCAACGATCTCCGTAAAGGAGGATAGCGGCTGCGCGCCCACCAGCGATCGTCCATCGATGAAGAAGGCCGGCGTGCCATCGACGCCGAGCTTGTTGCCTTGCGCGAGGTCGGACTGGATTGCGGCCTGATACTTACCCTTATCGAAACACGAATCGAACTGCGTCGTGTTGAGGCCGAGCTGCTTGGCGGTGGCTTTCAAGTCCGTCGGCGAAAGCTTGGACTGATCGGCGAAGAGCGCATCACGATACTGCCAGAACTTGCCCTGCTCGTTCGCGCAGCGCGCGGCCTTGGCAGCGTCCATCGCGTGCGAATGGAACGAGAGCGGGAAGTCCATGTGTACGAGGCGAATCTTGTCGCCGTACTTGGTGTGCAGCTGTTTGACCGTATCCTCGCTGCGTTTGCAGAACGGGCACTGGAAATCGGTGAACTCGACGATCGTCACAGACGCATCGGCCGGCCCAAGAGCAGGATGCCCCGCGCTTTGCACCGCGACGCGCTTCGGTTCGAGCAGAATCTTCACCGGCTCCTGCTTGCGCAGCCGCTGCATGAGCGCATCGCGGTTCATGTCATTAATGAGCTCGGCCTTGATCTGCGCGAACGGCGGCGTGCCCTGCTGCTTGTGCTGATCGTAAAACTGTTGGGCCTGTGCCTCGGTGACACCGTCCTTGCCGGTGTATTCCTTTTTCAAATAGTCGGCGACCGAGAGGTTGTCCTTCTTGGCCGCCTGCTGCACCAGATAGTCGTCAGCCATCGATTGCAGCGTCTGTTTCTTGAGGTCCTCGGTGCGCTCGGCAATCGCCTGGTCAACACGCCTTTCATATTCGGCGCGCATCGCGGCAATCTCCGGCTTCAACTTGGCATCGAGCTCGGTCTCGGTGATGGGATGGCTGCCGACGGTCGCGACGACCTTTGACCCGCTGGTCGAACTCGCCGCGTACGCGGGTGATACCATCGCGAGCCCGCCGAGCAAGATTGGAGCAACCACCGCTACCCCTCGCCACCTGCCAAATCCCGCCGAACGCGGTCTCAACTTTCTGCTTGAATCAGACATCCCTACCAATCAGCCTCCTTGGACGAATCGCATCCAAATAACCCTATCATTCTCTATGACAATTGTCGTGAGGCTCCGCTACGGCGACCATGGCGGAGCTTGCCAAAAGCAACTGGAATGCGTGATCCATCCTACGTATTCTCGGTGTACTGTTCTTTTGGGGGACGGCCGATCGGCTTCTGAGCTTCGGTGAGAGCAACAGGTTTGGCCCAATTGGCCGGACTTTTTCCGTCGATTTACTCGATTCAAAACGTCGATAGTTTTCCTCGTCACATGGTCGAGGTCGTCGCGGGCCTGCTCAATACTGACACAATCAGGTTCAACTGGGTGAAATTTCGAACAGGACCGTCGCGGTCTGGATGGAACCTGAGGCGACGATGGGCGCAGTCGCCGACTTCGACAGGCACGCCAGCGCTTGCATGTTCGAGCATCCGATGATCGCGCACTCCGAGCGCACAGGAGCCACCGGGGTGATGCAGCTTTTGGATTTCACCACCTCGCGTGAGCTCCATCGGACGCGGCTCGACAATGAAACCTTCCGCCCGCTTGGAATCGAGTACCTCGTGAGCGCATCGACGCCGATCGACCGCGGCGCCCAGGTCGCGATGGTGTTCACACGCGAGCGTCGCGACTTCGACAACAGTGAACTGGCGGTGGTGTGCGGGTTCCTGCCGCATTTTGCCCGCGCCTACCACAATGCGGAGGCAGTGAGCCGGCAACGCGTGGCCTTCGAGGAAGGGCTGGGCCTGCTCGAGAGCCACGCCTACGCGCCGGTGATCTTGCTGCGCGATCTCAAGATCGTGGCGTCGAGCCCGCGCGCCCAATCGATGATCGAGAAATTTTTCGACGACGAGCCGCAGCCGCGCGATGCCAGCGGATTGCCCGAGCTGCTCGCCCGCTGGGTCCGATGCTCCATGGCGGCGTTTCGGGCCTCAAGTGTCACAGCGCACCCATCGGCACCGTTCGTGGTCGCGCGCGGGGCTGAACGGCTGATTGTGAGGCTCGTCGGCGGCCGCACGCCGGAAGCGGTTGCGCTCATCCTCGAGGAAGAGGCGGGCCGCCTCGACGCCGTGCCCCTCGAAGGGGCACTCGGACTATCGCGGCGCGAGGCGGAGGTGCTCTTCTGGGTCGCGTCTGGCAAGACGAGTTCGGAGGCCGCAACTATCCTTGCCGTCAGCCGGCGCACGATCGACGAGCACCTGGAGAGCATCTTCCAAAAGCTCGGCGTTGAGACCCGCACGGCCGCTTCGGCGCTCGCGTGGAAGGTTCTGCACCGCCACTCGCAGGCGCATGCTGCCCGCCGATCTTCCTGAACGCTGATGACCTTTGCCAAGCAGCTTCGCGGGCCGATTATGCGCGGAGAAATCAGCTGCTCGGTGCGAATCTGGCAGCGGCCACACGTCAAAGTGGGCGGCCGTTATGGATTGGGGTCAGGTTTCATCGAAGTGACTTCGATCCGCCGCATCGCCCTGTCGGATATCACGCCCGATTTGGCGATTCGGTCAGGATTTCCCGGCGTCGTCGCGCTCATGAAAGTCGCCAAGCATGGACCCGGCGAGAAAGTTTACCTGATCGAGTTCAAGTACCACGCAGGCAGCGCCTCGGCCGGGGCGGCGAGCTGATTTTCGGAAGCGCCGGGCTCATCATC
>JASHQJ010000034.1 GCA_030037595.1 Candidatus Binataceae bacterium | reverse complement strand
CCCTGTACAGCGGAACCTGGCCGAATTGATAGCGAAACACTTCGATTGCGAGTTCCGTGAACCTCGTCCGTGGTCCGGGGCATCTAATGAAATCAATGATATCGCTGGGGCCAATCATCAGAACAGTCGATAGAGACTATTTACCACAGCCATCTTATCCCGCTAGAATCCGACTCAGGTGGATGGGAGGCGGCGGCTCACGGCAGTTTTTGGTTGCGCACGTGAAGCTTGGATAATGGTGCGGATCTCAAAGCACTTTATTGATTAACCGCTTTGCTTTGATCGCGAAACGATTTTGCTCGCCGGACGTAATTCTGCTAGAAACTCCGCGAGCGGCAGGGGAAGGCGTCGCGCAATGAAAAAATTTATCTCCGGCGTAATGCTGGGGTTCCTCGCGAGCTGGGCGATCGCGTTTGCTTCAAGCGATGTCACCCACAACGGTAACTTCTGGAACAAGCTGAATGTCTCCGCCAAGGACGGCTATGTCAATGGCTATGCAGACGCGATGCGCGTCAGCACTGCCAAGCTCGACCAGCTCAACGTCGCAGCCGACGTCTTCCACTGGAAAGGCGCGCGCAAGATCATCCAACAGTTATCCGATCAGCTCTCGACCGCCGACATGTCGTCGGACCAGGCCGTCAAGCAGCTGGATGTGCTCTACTCAAACCAGAAGTACAGCGAACTCGATCTGGGCCAGGCACTTCAGCTCCTGATGATTCGTGCCAAGCAGACCGCCCTGCCCCCGCAGCAGCAATCCAAGAGCGACAAGTAACCTCATTCGGTCATTGATGGAGGCGGCGCCGATTGCGAGCGTCGCCTCCTTTTTTTGGTACGTCGATCCGCGCCTTGAAACGGCGAGGGCAGCGCCCTAGGGTTTGATGACGGGAAACTGAAGTGAACGCGCCGTTTATCCTGCTCGAGAAAGTCCTGCGTGCCACGGTGGGCGTTCATTCGCATATTCCATCGACACACATCTCGACCGCGATCGGCCTCGGCACAGACCGCCGCGGCACCGGCACGATCATCAGCTCCGACGGTTTCGTTCTCACCGCTCACTATCTCCTGCTCGGCGCCAAAAACGTGATCATCACACTGCCGAGCGGCGAACAGCGCGACGCGCGCATCGTCGGCCGCGACTACAGCACCGGTCTCGGCCTCCTCAAGTTGGATGGCGCGCGATTCCCGCACGTCGAGGTGGTGTCCTCGATGAGCTGTTCAACGGGCCAGGATGCGTTCACGGTTTCGAGCCTCGGCAGCGAAAAGCGATGCGCCGATTGCGGCGTCATTACCTACCTCGGCCCGTTCGACGCGGTATGGGAGTTCACTCTAGACCGCTCCGTATGCGTCACCGCGTCGTCGCTGAACATCGGCCTTAGCGGCGGCCCGATCTGCAACACCAAGGCGCAGCTAATCGCGGTCTCGTACCTGAACTTCGCCGACTTGGGCCGCGCGATCCTGGGAATCCCCGGTGAGAATTTCCTCTCCGCCCGCGATGAACTGATGAGTCACGGCCGACGCATCTCAGCCGCGCCGCGCGCGTGGCTGGGCGTGCTGTCGTACACACTCCGCGAGCATGTCGTGATCGCGAGCGTGATGCCGGGCGGGCCGGGCGAGAAAGCAGGCTTGCAACAGGGCGACCTGGTGCTCTCGATCGACGGCCACGACGTGAACCATCGCCGCCAGCTTTACGACGAGCTCGGCAATCACAGCCCCGGCGATCAGATCAACCTTAAGGTGCTGCGCAACAACAACGTCTACCAGCTCGCGATTCCTACCATCGGCGCCGAAGACTACTTCGCGTAGGACCGTCGGCCTAATCCGCTGCGCAGAATTTCAGTTGGCGTTCTTCTTTGGCGGATAGCGGGTCGGATCGATGGTGCGCTGAAAGCACTGATGGCCGCTGGCGTGATTCCAGATTGTTTCTCCTCTGCTCCGAGAATCGTAGCGAAAGAGCCGCTTCGTGTTGATATCTTCCAAGGCAAGATCGGCGCAGAGTTCGAATGAAGTTAGACCAGTCTTCTGATAGCCGGACGGCCGCCCCCGGTCACGCTGTCCACTGGCGGTGTGAACCCAGAAATCTTATCGCTCAGTTGCTCGAGGGCGGTTGGAGCGTCGCTCTGTCAGTAGGTCACTATCCTATCCGGGATGTGGTCGAGATCTCTGGTGCGCTTCGCGTCCTGTCCGGCGAGGCGAGCCTGCGCGGAGAACCTGTGGCAACAATCCCGACTATTACCAGCACCGCGGCGACCGCAGACGAAGCAATTCCAATGATACGCGCCGTTATCGACCGGTGTCCCGGTTGCCCCCCGAGCGCATCAAGGTAGAAGAGAAAGACCACAACAGTTACGACCAGAACCGCGGCTACCTGCAGAACAAACCGCGCCGTGAGATCGCCGGTCATGAAGTAGTAGACGAGCGTGGCTGAATCGATCAGCAGCAACCGGCCCGCGAGAAACAATCTGAGGTTGATGGGACAGGTCCTAATCCAAAGGCGTTTCCTGTCCGGATTCGCGTAGGTCGCGCTCCACCGCGTGCCACGACCAAACATAGGCCGCAAAGAAGATCAGGACCAACGCGACGCCAAATCGAATCCGCAATGTCATCGAGGTCGTCGCCCGCAGCGGGAAACGCAAGATAGATGAGTTGAAAGACAGTGAGCGCGCCCACGATACTGGTGTAGAGCGCGATTACCGCCAGCAGGTGGATGAAGAAATCCCACGGCGACCGCTTCTTGAGTTCAGCGTTCACGGTCCCCCTCTCCCGCTGGCCAGTCTGCGTGGCCGCTTGAATCTCGCCGCGGACTCACAGATTGTTATCAAATCTGCCGCGATCTCACACCATGGGCCCGTGGGCGAAACGGTTAGGAAAACCTTGGTCGGTTTTCGTCCGATCGGCGGCAATCACGCAGCGGAAGAAGAGCGATGGACCGGGATCCGCTCGAGTTCCGCGCGGAGGTTTCGCTCCGCGTGCCACAAGTCATAGGCCTGCTGCATCCTGAGCCACAAACCCGCACCATTGCCGCAGAAGCGCCCCAGCCTCGCGGCCATTTCGGGCGTGATCGACATTTTCTCGGCCAGAATTCTGTGCAGCGTTTGACGCGTGACCCCAAGCTGCCGCGCCGATTCGCTTATCGAAAGACCCAACGCCGGTAGAACGTCCTCGCGCAGGATCCCTCCGGGATGGGTGGGGCATCGGTCGACAGAATCCTTTCCATTTCGCCTTCTCATAATTGTCACTTTCGCTTCCTGAGGTTGACTCAGTGCTACTGCTCCAGATCCACCCGCCACGCTTCGCTGTCTCGCCACTCGAACGTCATGCACCAGGGCCCATTCACGTGAAGACTGAAGCGTTGCGGTTCGCCCTTGAGACCATGAAAATCGAGTCCGCGAAGATGGAGATCGCGAAGAGTTGTGGTTCCTTCCAGAACGTCCAAGCTACGGAGCGCCCTCCGCTGAAGGTCCAGCGCAATCTTTCCAGTCCGTCCCCGATTGAATAACTCCTCAAGGCGCTTGTGACGGAAACTCCGTATCACTACCGAAGTGTAGCGTTACAATTTACAGATGTAAACAGAATCGTTACATATCGAGCGCAGAGATGCATGTGCGATGGCTCAAGAGCAAGCCCCCGCCCCGCGATCTATATCATCGTACGCGGAACGCGATTAGATTTTCATCGCGGGTCAATCGGGAGGAGTGTCGCGATGAAACCTTCAAGCATAAAAGTCGCGCTACTGTTTGCCCTCATCGTTATCACCGGATGTGCGACCACTACCGTCAGTACTCAGACGCCGATGGTTCAGGGCATGGTCCAGCGACCCAAGACCATCTGGGTTTATCCCTTCGTTGCCGATCCGGCCGACATACCCGCGGATGCCTCGATCAAGGGCTCGCTCAGCCAGCCCTCGACTCCGCCCACCGCCGAGCAACTCGAAACCGGCAAAAAACTCGGTGCGCTTATCGCCCGAAAACTCGTCGATGACATCAACGCGATGGGCATGAATGCCGCCCTCGGCGGACCTGGAATACAGCCGCAGGTAGGCGACGGCGTACTCCGCGGCTACCTGGTCTCGAGCAACAGCGGCAGCTTGGCGGGCCGCTTCGTCATTGGGTTCGGCGCCGGCGCCTCGGAGCTGGATACCGTGGTCGAGGGCTATGCCGTGACTCCAACCGGTTTGCGAAAGATGGGATCGGGCGAGCTCAACGCGAGCGGCAACAAAATGCCGGGACTAGTCGCCCCGGCCGCGATCGCTATCGCAACCGGAAACCCGATCGGGCTTGCCGTGATGGGCGGAGCGAAGGTGATTGGTGAGGCGAGCGGGCGCAACAGCCTCGACGGGCGCGCCAAGCAAACGGCCGACAAGATCGCCGAGCAGCTCAAGATCCGGTTCACTCAGCGCGGCTGGATCAGCGGATGAGGCCAATAGGTGCCCTCTCCTACCTAAGTCCTCGCCCTGGTCAGGGCGAGCAGATCAAAGATACTTCGCAATTGTTAACGAAGCGCCGCGCCGGTTGAGGGCGCGGCGCTTTCGCATCCGCTACACGTCCTTGAAGGCCTTCTTTTTCTGCGCCGATTCGATAGCCGCCTGCGCTGCCGCGAGACGCGCGACTGGCACACGGTAAGGCGAGCACGATACGTAGTCGAGCCCGAGCCGGTGGCATAGCTTGACGCTCGCCGGATCGCCGCCGTGCTCGCCGCAGATGCCGAGCTTGATCTTCTTGTTGGCCTTGCGCCCGCGCTCGATCGCCTCGCGCATCAGCGCGCCGACGCCATGCTCGTCGAGCTGCTGGAACGGGTCGCGCTTGTACACGCCGCGATCGAGGTAGTCCTGCAGGAACTTAACCGAGTCGTCGCGCGAGAGCCCGTAGGTCATCTGCGTCAGGTCATTGGTGCCGAAGGAGAAGAAATCCGCGACTGCGGCGATCTGATCGGCGGTGACGCACGCGCGCGGCACTTCGATCATCGTGCCGATCGTGTAGTGCACCTTCGTTCCGTACTGCTTGAACACCTCGTCGGCGACCTCACGGATATCGGCGGCGAGGAGTTCGAACTCGCGGCGCTCGCCGATCAGCGGCAGCATGATCTCGGGAACTACCTTGACGCGCTGCTTCTGCAATTCGCAGGCGGCTTCGAGGATCGCGCGCGCCTGGACCTTGTAGATTTCCGGAAAGCTGATACCGAGGCGGGAGCCACGATGGCCCAGCATCGGGTTGAACTCGACCAGGTTGTCGCGCACCTGCGTCAGACGCTCTGCGCTCACGCCGATTTTGCTCGCGAGGTCGCGAATGTCCTCGTCCTCCTTGGGCAGGAATTCGTGTAGCGGAGGATCGAGCAGCCGAATCGTCACCGGCAGCGATTCCATCTCCTTCAGGATGCCGACGAAGTCGTCCTCCTGCATCGGCAGGATTTTCTGGAGCGCCCGCGCGCGTGCGTCCGGCGTCTGCGCCAGAATCATTTCGCGCACAGCGTCAATACGGTCGGACTCGAAGAACATGTGCTCGGTGCGGCAAAGGCCGATCCCTTGAGCACCGAACTGGCGCGCGACTTTGGCATCGTTCGGCGTGTCGGCGTTGGCGCGTACGCCCAGCTTGCGCTCCTTGTCGGCCCATCCCATGAACTTCTCGAGGAATGCGGGTATCTCGGGATCGACCGTCGGCACGCGCCCTTCGATCACTTCCCCAGCGGAGCCATCGAGCGTGATGTACTCGCCGCGTCGAATCGTCACGCCGCCCGCGGTCATCGTGCCGGCGTGGTAGTCGATCTCGAGCGCCGAGCATCCCGCAACGCAGCACTTGCCCATCCCGCGCGCGACCACTGCGGCGTGACTCGTCATGCCGCCGCGCGCGGTGAGGATTCCCTCGGCGACCTGCATGCCGTGAATATCCTCGGGCGAGGTCTCCACGCGGACGAGGATCACTTTGCGGCCCGACCCGGTCACTGCAACAGCCTCGTCCGCCGAGAACACGACCTCGCCGTTGACGGCGCCAGGCGACGCGGGCAATCCGCGTGCGATAACTTTCCTTTCGACGCGCGGGTCGAGGCGCGGATGCAGGAACTGTTCGAGCTGGTCGGGCTCGACGCGCGTGAGTGCGGTCCTTTTGTCGATCAGCTTCTCGTCCGCCATGTCCACAGCGATTCGCACTGCGGCTTCCGCGGTGCGCTTGCCGGTGCGAGTCTGGAGCATGAAGAGGCGGTTGCGCTCGATCGTAAACTCCATGTCCTGGGTGTCGCGGAAATGCTTTTCGAGGCGGCCCGAAATCTTGAGCAGCTCCTTGTAAACGTCGGGGAAATTCTCTTCGAGCGTCGCGTACCTCTCCCGCCGATCCGGCTCCTTGATGCCGGCGCGCGACGCCGCCGCTTTGCCGGCCTTGACGCTTATCGGATGCGGAGTGCGGATACCGGCGACGACATCCTCGCCCTGCGCATTCTGCAGGAACTCGCCGTAGATGCCCTTCTCTCCCGTCGCGGGATCGCGAGTAAACGCAACTCCCGTCGCGCAATCGGAGCCGAGGTTGCCGAACACCATCGATTGCACGGTAACCGCGGTGCCCCAGTCGCCCGGGATATTGTTGAACTTGCGGTAAGTGATCGCGCGATCGTTGTTCCACGAACCGAACACCGCGCCGATTGCCTCCCAGAGCTGCTCGTTCGGATCCTGCGGCACGTCGCGTCCGACGCGCGCGCGGATCAGCTCGCGAAATTCGTCCACCAGCTCGCGCAGATCATCGACGCCTAGCTCAACGTCCTCGGTGACGTGACGCGAGGCTTTCTTCTTGTCGATCAGTTCTTCAAAGGGGTCGGGATCGTTCTTGTTCTCGGGCTTCAGCTTGAGCACGACGTCGCCGTACATCTGGCAGAAGCGGCGGTATGAATCCCACGCGAATCGGGGATTGCCGCTGATCTCCTCGAGGCCCTTGACCGTTTCGTCGGTCAGCCCGAGGTTGAGCACGGTGTCCATCATGCCGGGCATCGAAACGCGCGCACCCGAGCGGACCGAGACCAGGAGCGGGTTTTTCCAGGCGCCGAACTTGCGGCCGAGCGCCCTTTCGACTCGCTCGACGCTCTTGGCGACGCCCTTGTCGAGATTCTTCGGATACTTGTGATCGTGGTCGTAAAAGTAGTTGCAGACTTGCGTCGAGATCGTGAATCCGGGCGGCACCGGCAGCTTGAGCGAAGCCATCTCGGCCAGATTGGCGCCCTTGCCGCCCAGCAAGTCGCGCATCGCGGCGCGGCCTTCCGCCACGCCCGCGCCGAAGAAGTAGATCTCAGGATGAATGCGGCCCATTGTTTTTCGTTTCTCCCGTCTCCGCGATTAAGCGGCGCGAATGTTTTAGAGACAAAGTCCCGCCGCCAGGCGCGGATAATAATCCGCGCGTCGCAGCGCGGGTTCAGCTGTTCCAACCGATACGCCGGTTCAGTTCGTCGACGAGCGCGGCGACCTTCACCCGATCCTGCGTCGTCGAGTCGCGATCGCGCAGCGTCACCGTGTCGTCGTCCATCGTCTGATGGTCAATCGTGATGCCGAAGGGTGTTCCGATTTCGTCCTGGCGCCGGTAGCGGCGGCCGATCGAACCTGCCTGATCGTAAGCGACCGCGAAGTGGCGTTTCAATGCGTCGCGGATCGCGATCGCCTTCTCGGGCTGCCCCGCCTTTCGCAGCAGCGGGTACACGGCGACCTTCACCGGCGCCAGGCGCGGATCGAGCCGCAGCACGATCCGCTCTTCGCTTTCGACCACGTCTTCGTCGTAAGCATCGAGCATGAACGCGAGCATCGAGCGGTCAACACCGAGCGCAGGCTCGACGACCCACGGCCGGTAGCGCGTCTTCGCGTCTTCGTCGAAGTAAGTGAGATCGTGACCGCTCGCCTTGGCGTGCTGATCGAGATCGAAGGCGCCGCGCTTGGCCACACCTTCGAGCTCGCCCCATCCGAACGGATAAAGGTACTCGATATCCGTGGTGCCGCTCGAATAGTGCGACAGCTCATCTGTCGCGTGCTCGCGCGCGCGCAGATGCTCGCGCCTGATGCCAAAGCGGACGTGCCAGTTGAAGCGGAAATCGACCCAGTAGCGATACCAGGTCTCCTCTTCGGCGGCGTCGGGCTTGATGAAGAATTCCATTTCCATCTGCTCAAATTCGCGCGTGCGGAAGATGAAGTTCTCGGTGGTGATTTCGTTGCGGAACGATTTGCCGATCTGCGCCACACCGAACGGCAACTTGACGCGCTGCGTATCTACTATGTTCTCGAAGTTGGCGAAGATGCCCTGCGCGGTTTCGGGCCTGAGATAAATCGTCGCGGCGGTTTCCTCAACCGGGCCGACGAAGGTTTTGAACATCAGGTTGAAGTTGCGCGCGGGCGTGAGCTCGCCACCGCAATCAGGACACTTGCCGCCGGAGATTTTGTCGGCGCGAAAGCGATGCTTGCATTCCTTGCAGTCAACCAGCGGGTCGGTGAAGTTCTGCAGATGGCCCGAGGCTTCCCAGGTGCGCGGATGCTGGAAGATCGCCGAGTCAAGGCCCAGTACGTCGCTCCGATACTGAACCATCTCGCGCCACCACGCTTCCTTCACGTTGCGCTTGATTTCGACTCCCAGCGGGCCGTAGTCGAAAGTCGAGCCGAGGCCGCCGTAGATGTCGCTCGTGGGAAAGATGATCCCGCGCCGTTTGCAGAGATTGACCAGCTTTTCCATCGTGACCGCGCGCTTGGTCGCGGGCACTGCACTTTCTGCGGACAACCAAACCTCCATGGAGTCGCGGCGAGCTTTTAGCTCAGCCGAGACTGATGATTTCTGCCGACACTTCGCCGCCCTGCCCGATTTCCAGGATCGCGACGGTGCCGGGCACATCGACCAGATTACGCGGCAGCGTCGCGCTGCCGGGATTCACCACCAGAGTTTCGCCGTAGCGAACGACGCCTTCGATATGGCTGTGGCCCTGCACGATCACATCGACCGGGCCGCCGAAATTGCGCTCGATCGCGCGACGGAAAACCTCTTCCGACGTTTCATCGGGCGTCGGAATCGCATGTACGAGGCCGATCCGCACACCCTCGATTTCGAAGACGTGCGCCTCGCGCACTCGCTCATCGTCGGTATCGAGGTGATGGCGATGACCGTCGAG
Organism: Candidatus Binataceae bacterium; assembly: GCA_030037595.1. Taxonomy (GTDB): domain Bacteria; phylum Desulfobacterota; class Binatia; order Binatales; family Binataceae; genus JASHPB01. The sequence goes on along the minus strand of JASHQJ010000034.1, from coordinate 6,491 downwards.
GCCCTCGTCACCATTGCCAAGCGCCGCGAGGACAGGCGCGATCGCCCCCAGCTCGTCAAGCACGCGATTCACATACACGTCGCCCGCGTGCATCACCAGGTCCACGCCGTCGAGCACCTCGAAGACCCGCGCCGGCAAATGCTCGCAGGCTTCGGGGATGTGAGTATCAGAGATGAGTCCGATGCGCATCGTGCGGCGCTCGCGGCGCGATTCTTTATCGAGCGCGAACCATAGAACGTATCACGGCCCGAAATGCCTCGCAATTTTGCATATTTCGAGCGATTTTTGACGCCGTTTCAGGGCATCGCCTGGGCGGCGGCGCGCGGCGGGATCGGCTTCGGCATCGCGGCCACAGCAGCCGGCATCGCACTAGCAAACTGCTGCAGCACGTCGTTCAACGACGAATTGATTGCCGCAGTGGCGGCCTCGGGACCATCCGCCGATGCGGGAGTCGACTTGCTGAAGCTCTGGCACCAGAACGCGCGTTGAAAGATTCCGGTCGGGTAGAGGCAGGTCTGAATCGTCACAAGACCCGCGGACTGTGAGCCCGTTTGTACCTGCTGGAAACCCTGGACGTCGGCCTGCAACACGGCAGTGCGAGCGTCAGCCTGAGTTTCGCCTGCGGTCGAAGGCGCGTAGATGATGCTACGCAGCCGGTCGGCGACCATGTCGGTGGGCGGCGCGACCCATCGATGGAACCGGTACGAATCGATCCGGTATTCGGAGGTCTGAACCGCAAGGCCAGTGTCCTGGTAGGGCGCGCCGCCGGATACCGAGCGCAGCTCGATTCTCACGTCGGGAGGGATCGCCACCTGCGTCGGCGGCGTGACGAGCTGATAGCGATGCGTTTCCGGAATCTTGCGCGCGAACATCGAGCATCCCGCGGCAAGTGCGAGCGCAAGAGTCACCAAAAAAGCGCGCGCGACGAATCGCCTCACCTCTCGAGCTCCCGATCCGAGATGCGGCTGCCCCAGACCAGCACCGACGGATTCGCCTGGATAGTCTCGATCGTTTCGTCGAGATGATCCGAGATGCGGTCGATTTGCAGCAGCGCGTGATCGATATGGTAGGTGTTGCGGTCGAGCAGCGAGTTGGCCGAACTGACAAGAGTCTGCGCGCCGTCGAGCGTCACGTTCATCTTGTCGAGCGTGCGGTTGAAGTTCTGGATCGTTCGCCCGCTGCCACTCTCAAGCCCCGCCATCACGCGGTTGGCGCGATTAGCAGCGTCGTTCAGGCGCCCACTCGCGGAACTCAGGTTCTTCAGCGTGTTGTCGATGTCCTTCAGGCGATCGGGAGTCGCGATGCGATCGGTAATGGTGCGCAGGTTCTTCGACACCGCGGTGAAGTTCTGGATCATTTCGCCGAGCGCGATGCGATTCTGCTGGTTCAGGGTGTCGTGCTTTAACGCCGCGATCAGGTCGTAGGTCTTCTGCGCGACGTCAGAGGCCTGCGCCTGAAGATCCGCAAGCGACGCCTGATCTCCAATCAGCGATGCATCTTGCTCGAGCGCCGGCGCAGAAGCGGTGCCGCCGGCGACCTCGATATAGCGGATGCCGGTAACGATATTGCCCGCGAGCTTGGCTTTCGAATTGGTGCGTATAGGAGTGCCGGGCTTCACGTCGATCGTGACATCGACCTTCGGCGGAACATCGTCAGTCAGCTCGATATCGCTCACTCTGCCGACCTGCACACCGTTGACCTGCACCGGCGCGCCCACGGTGAGGCCGCTCACAGAGCCATTGAAAATCACGTGATACTGATCGACGCGGCGGAAGAACCGGGAGCCCGCGAGCCAGAATAATCCGATCGCGAGTATCACGATTGTTCCAGCGACGAATGCTCCCACGATTACGGTGCGTTCCCGTTTCACAGTCATTGGCGCGATTCCCTCCCGGGCAATTCGATAGCTTCATACGAGCGACTGCACCGCCTATTTCCCCACCTCTCGCAGGAGATCCGCGATCGGCCGCTCGCCAACGGTTTCATGCGGCGCCTCGCGGGCGAAGAATGCGTGGACCACAGGATTGTCCATCGCGCGCACGTCAGCCAGCGGCCCCTCGGCGATTACCTTGCCATGGTCGACCATGATGACGTGATCAGCGATCGCATTGATACTGCCGAGCTCGTGCGTGACGACCACGATTCCGACGCCAAGCCGCGCACGCAAATCCAGGATTAGATCGTCGAGCGCCCGGGCAGTTACCGGATCGAGCCCGGCCGACGGCTCGTCGAAGAGCAGCACCTCAGGATCGAGTGCTAGCGCGCGGGCAAGGCCGGCGCGTTTTTTCATTCCACCGCTGATCTCCGCGGGCAGCAGGCGCGCCGAGTTCTCTAGCCCGACCATCGCGAGCTTCATACGCGCGATCACGGCAGCGACCTCGGGCGCGACGCCGCGATGCTCAATCAGGGGCAGCGCAATATTTTCCTCGAGCGTGAGCGAATTGAAGAGCGCCGCGCTCTGGAACAGCATGCCAATTCGCTTGAGCGTATCCTCGCGCTCCTCTTCCTCGAGCGCGTAGAGATCACGGCCAAAGAGCAGCACGCGCCCTTCCTCGGGCGCGCGAAGTCCCACCATATGCCGCAGCAGCGTGGATTTGCCGGAGCCGCTGCCGCCGAGGATCACCAGGATCTCGCCGCGCACGAGCGACACGTCTACCCGGTCGAGCACCGTATGCTCTCCGTAGCGGACCACCAACTTCTCGACTTTGATCAGCTCGCTCACGGTTCAATTGGTCAGATAGAAGATCATCGTGAACACGGCGTCGGCCGCGATGCACGAGATGATCGACGCGACCACCGCGTTGGTTGTCGCCGCGCCGACGCCCTCGGCGCCGCCGCTCACGCGTAGTCCCTCGTAGCACGAGATGAGCCCGATCAGCGCGGCGAAGATCACGCTTTTAACGAGGCCCGTCACTACGTCGCCGATCATCAGCGCTTGCGCCGTCTGCCGCAGGTAGTTCGACGCGCCGAGGCCCATGCTGACGCCCACCATGTAGCCGCCGGCGATCGCCAACAAGTCACTCACAATCGTGAGACACGGCGTCACGAAGATCAGCGCGATAACGCGCGGCGCGAGCAGGTAGCGATTGGGCTCGAGCGCCATCGTGCGCATCGCGTCGATCTCTTCCGATACGACCATCGTGCCGAGCTCGGCCGCGATTGCCGAGCCCGAACGGCCGGCGATAATCACCGCGGTTATCAGCGGACCCATCTCGCGCGCGACCGACACGCCGACGAGGTTGGCGATGAAAATCTGGGCGCCGAATTGACGGAGCTGCTCGGCGCCGTTCAGCGCGAGAACAATTCCGACCAGCAGCGAGATGAAGACGACGATCGCGGTGCCGCGAACGCCAATCCGATACATCTGCTCCGTGATCGCGTCCCACTTCCACGGCCGGCCGACCAGCGGATCGACTGCGATCGCGTTGAAGGCACCGTAGAGATACTTGCCCCAACCTTCCCAGTCTGCTGCCGTTCGTAGTGCAGTCTCGCCGACGCGCTCGAGGACGGTCTCGTGCGGGGCCGTGGCGGCTTCTTCGGAGAGCAAAGCAGCGGTGGCGTTTCGCATCGAGTGCATCAGCTCAGGAGGCCATCCCGCGAGCTTGACCGTGATGCCGCGCGCCTCCGCCTCATCGATCGCGCGCGCGACGACAGCAAGCTCCTGCATCGAAGGCTCGGCGATCGCGCTGAGATCGAGCGCTAGCGCGCCGCCGTTCGTGGTCGCGAAGATGCGCTTTCGAAGGCGCGCGAAGCCGGCCACGGTGGAATCGAGATCGCCGCGCGCGAGGCGGAGCGCATGGGGCGAATCGCCGCCGGTTACCGGCCGGTTCACGTAGGCATCGCGAGACCGCGATACACAAAGCCGCTGCGAGACGGGCGGTTTGCCGGGTACGCGCTCCTTGGCATGGTTTTTTAGCTTACGAAATAACGGGCGAGGCGCAAACCGTGCGGCCGGAGTCCCGCGCCCGCGACCGAGGCGAGCGTTTGCGCTATCGCCATGCTAAAAGGCATCTCGGCTCGCCGCGGCATCCTCGTCAAGTCGGGACGTCGCGGCTGAATCGGAGGATATCTATGCGATTTTCGACGATGCGTGTGACCGTAGTCGCGGCGGTGGCGGCGATGATGCTCGCAGGATGCGGTCACAAGCTACGCGCGACAGGCAACGACAGCACGATCGCACTCTACCCCGACGAGGACACGTATAAGAAGATCGCGCAGATGAAGAGTGAGGGCGGAGTCGCCGGGATGCTCGGCGGGCTCGGGCAGAACCTCGCAACCAAGCAAATCGACAACAACACCCCGGTGCGAATCATTTCGAGCGACGATCTCGGCGCGCAGGTCGAGATCACCGACGGCGTCGCCAAGGGCACGAAGGGCTTCGTCGCCAAGGCCAACGTTGACTGAGGCGTCGGCTCGTTACGAGGTGAACATCGACATCTTCTCGCTCGCTGCGTCGGCCGGATAGAACGCCTCGACGTGCAACTCCTGGAGTGTCACGTCCTGCGGCGTCGAGAGCGTCGTCACAGTGCTGAACATCTTCGCAACGCGGCCGCCGCCCATGGCGAGCTCGATCGGCAGGATCAGATCGCGCGATGACTCCAGGTCGGGCTCGCGCCATCGCGCCGGCACGCCGGGGTAAGCGAGCAGTGCGTTGATCAGCTCCTGCATCGTGGGATCGCGCGTCCACGCCGCCGCCCGATGCGCCTGGTTGAGCAGCGACTTCGCGATCTGCTCCCAGTTGAGGATCACCTTGCGCATCGCGTTCGGCGCAAATAGCAGGTGCATGAGGTTCTGATACGGCGGTTTCAGCACCCGGAGAGGCTCCAGGCCGGCCGGAATGCTCCCGAGCACGGCAGTCAGGAACTTTATGTACGCATCGTTGACCATCACCAGGTTCCAGTAACGGTCGAACGCGAACGCGCTTCGCGGCTCATGCTGACCGAGGATCAACTCGAGCGCCGCACGCACTTGCGCCATCCGCGGATCATCGAGGCCCGTCTCGCGATACACCGGCGCAAAGCCCGCCGCGAGCAGCAACATGTTGCGCTCGCGCAGCGGCACATCGAGCACGTCGCACAGAGTAAGGATCATCTCGCGGCTCGGCGCGGCGCGCCCCGTTTCGAGGAAGCTGATGTGGCGCGACGAGACCTCGGCGTCGAGCGCCAAATCGAGCTGGCTCAGATGACGCGCCTCGCGCCACCTGCGCAGCAGCGCTCCGATCCCGCTCGGCTCCAGTTCGGTGTCGTTATGCGATGCATCCATGTTTCGGACGTTAACAGCCGTCCGAATGCCAGGCCATTACCTGGGAGGTAATGACGCGCCGCTCAGGATGCTTTCTTGTATTGGCGCGGCGCGGTGCCGATCACGCCGTCATTTTCAAGCGCGGCGAGTTCCGCGTCGCTCATGCCGAGCAGGCGGCGAAAGACCTCGCCGTTATGCTCACCGAGGAGCGGGGCGGGACGTGACGCGTCGAGCGGAGTGTCTTTCAGGCGCGCGACGGCGCCGGGATACAGATGAGTTCCGACGACGGCGCGATCGATGGCGACGAAATACTCGCGCGCGGCAATTTGCGGATCGCTCAGCACCGCCGGCGCCGGGTTCACTGGCGCCGCTAGCAATCCTGCTTCCGCCAGGCGATGCACCGCGTCGTCGAGCTCGATCGTCGCGAGTGCGCGATTCAATTCGGCGTTTAGCGCGGCTTCGTTGGCCTTGCGATCAGCGGCGCGCGCGAAACGCGCATCGGAAGTAAGATGCGGAACGCCGAGCGCGTCTGCCGTCGCGCTCCAGTCCGCATCGTTCTCGCATGCGAGCGCGAGCCACGAGTTCTCACCGACGCATTTGTAGATTCCGTGCGGCGCGTACTCGCGATGACGATTCCCGCGCGGTGGCGGCACCTGGCCCGTGAGCTGACTCTCGATAATCGCCTCGCCGACGAACGGAATCAGCGCCTCGACCTGCGCCAGCTCGATCCACTGACCGCGCCCAGTGCGCGCGCGCTCATGCAGCGCCGCCATCAGCGCAAAGGTTCCGTGCAGCCCGCCGACAGGATCGCCGAGCGCGTTGCTCAGCGTGTAGCGCTGTTCGCTGTCTTCGTATCCCGTCAGGCCCGTGACGCCAGCCATCGCCTCGACGGTGTTGCCGTAGCCGCGCGCGTTGCATTCGGGGCCATTCGATCCGAACGATGGCATCGAAATCATGATGAGCCGCGGGTTGATCGCGGCGAGCGTCGCGTAGTCGAGCCCGAAACGATCCATCACGCCGGGGCTGTAATTTTCGATCAGGATATCGGAGACCGCCGCGAGCCGCTTGACCAGCTCAACGCCGCGCGGGTTGGCGAGATCGAGCGTAACACCGAGCTTGCCGCGATTTGCGGTGTTGAAGACCGACGCGCGCTCTATAGGCTGCATCTCGGGCGGCGCTACCGAAAGCGAGCCGCGCCACCAGTCGAAATGCTCGGTGTCCTCGACCTTGACGACCTCGGCGCCCATCTC
>JASHQJ010000329.1 GCA_030037595.1 Candidatus Binataceae bacterium | reverse complement strand
GCGCTTCGCGCGTCATCTTGCGATTTTGCCCGCCAGCGCCATCGACGTTGAAAAGGCGCCAGTCGCTCGGCAAGCCGCTCGAACCGACGCCGAACATGAATCGTCCTTTCGCGATGTGATCGAGATACGCGACGCGGCACGCAAGCTCTGCTGGATGATGATACGGCAGTAGATGCGCGCCCGGCGCGAGCTTCATTCGCGAGGTACAGAGGAGTCCCTGGGCTATGAGTAGATCAGGCGCCGGGTTCGGCTCCCACGGCGAACAGAAGTGCTCGCCGATCCACGCCTCGGAGAAACCGGCGCGATCGCATAGCTCGAGATGCTTCAAGTCCCATTCGAAGCCCTCGCGAAAGCCGCGTTCCGGCGGATGCGACGGCATCATGAAGATTCCGATATCCATGCAGTGTCATTACCACACTGATTCAGAAAGGCACGAGTCCAAACGAAGCTCGCTGCCTTTGCTTCTGCGGTTCAGTGATCCTCGCGCGAAGTGATTTGCGATCTGATGACTTCGCCGATCAGAAACGAACTGGTAAGCAGGGCGCGGAGATGAATCGATGCGTTCAGGTTATCGACAAGTTGCGAGCTTATCGAGGGCTGGGCGAGGACCAGGTCAATCGCGGCCACTGAATTCTGTGCGTCGCGCTCGAGCACGTTGACGATCGCAAGGTACTTCTCCGCGGGCTCAAGTCCTCGTTCTCTGACAAACTCGACATATTCCCTCGCGAGAGCAGAAATAGCGGCTGCCGCTCGCGTCAGCACCTCGCGAATCTTAGCAGAGCGCTCATCTCCAGCATCACCGCGAAGTCCTTGCCCTGCGTAAGCCAGCATGAACTCATAGGACTCTTCGATCGTATCAACCCGCTCCAGGACTCGCGCGGACATAAGTCAGTCCTCGGCGCTTGGTACATGCGAGGCATGAGGCCGGCCAACGACCCATCGAGCGGGGTCGTGCTCATGCAGGTAGAATTCGCGGCACATCCAGCCAAAAATCATCGACTTGGTGATCGGAAGTTTTTCGGGCCGGACGCCAAAGTAGATGTGCACGATGATGAGCGCGATCAATCCGACGCCCGCCAATCCGTGAAGCACATAGATCATTCCCCAAGTCATGTCGCTGAACAGATATGGTTCGCGGGCGAAGAAGATCGTGCGGATGCGGAACATCATGAAAACGCCAGTAACTATCACGGCGAGACCCACGATCATGATTACGCCGTGATAGAGCTTGTTCTCGAGCGGATACTTCGCGAATTTCCGTGGCAGTGGCGCGGGTCGCCCGAAGAACGCGAGCGTCCGGTGCCATGCGTCTTTCATGTCAATCTGGTCTGGCCAGATCGCGCGGAAATCCAGCCAGAACGATGCATGAATGATGTGGAACAGGATCGATGCAGTCAGCACTGCTCCGGCGATCCAATGATAAGTCACCCAATCGAACTGAAGGCCGGCCTTGGGTAGGAAGGCTGTGAACAGAAGGACCAGCATCGCGGCTGACATGATCCAGTGAAAGGCGCGTGCCGCAGCCGAATGTCTCATGACGCGTTGCGGAATTTCGTCCGCAATTGGCGTCGGCCGCTCAGCCGCAAAACGCCGCGGCTTGGCGAAGTATCTCAGATAAGTGGCATGCACCATCAGGAAAGCAATGCCTGCTATCAACGCCACCCAAATCAGGAACCACGCGACATGAATAGGGACGCTGAGTCCCCATGGGTCGGTGGCCCACTCTACTAAGCCCATTTTGCCTCCTCGACACCGCCGATCGCGCGCTTCACCAGGTTACGCATTAGCGGAATCTTGTAAGCATTGAACTGGAGCGGCACGGCGCCGTGCACGGCAAGCTTGCCAGCCATCGCACCGGTAGCTGCGTCAGGCGGCATCCGGCGAACGGCGTCTTCGACATTCTTCAACCTGAGAGGTCGCGGGGCGGCCGCGTTCACCGCGATTCGTATACGATCGATTCTGCCGCTCGACGTGAACATGGCCGACGCAACATTAAGCAGGGGGAAATCCCAGACATTGCGGTCACGAACCTTCTCGAAGTAGAAACCCGCGCCAGCCCAGGTCGAAGGAATTCGAATAGCCGTGAGAAGCTCGCCCGGCTGAAGGACGTGCAGCCGCGTGATGTCGATGTCCGGTCCGACGAAGTAATCTTCGGCATCGATGATGCGCTCGGTCTTCCACGAGCGGATGACGAACTTCGCGTCGAGCACGATAAGTGCCGGCGCGGTGTCCGAAGGATTGACGGCTACGCATCGGTCCGCGCCGAAGATCGCGTGCTCGCGATTGCGGCCTTCGGGCGTATCGGCGTAGCAAATGTTTCCACCAGCGCGATAGCAGGGCCATCCCGCGCGGTAGTACCAGCAGCGCGTGTCCTGTGAGACGTTGCCGCCGATTGTCCCCTGGTTGCGGATTTGCGGCGACGCCACCATCGATGCTGCATCAGCAAGTACGCCGTACTTCTCGCGAATGACCGGATGCCGCGCGACTTCGGTCAGCGTTGTCATCGCGCCGATTTCGACACCGCCGTCGTTGACGCGAATCCCTCTGAGTTCATCGACGCCGCTCAGGTCAACTACGATTTTGGGTTTCCTGATTCGATCCTTCAGCCAATCGAAGCTATCTAGACCGCCGGCCAGCACCCATGCGTCGCTGCCGTGTTGCGCGAGAATAGTTTGCGCCCCGTCGGTGGAACTCGGTTGGAGCAGCTCAAAGGGCGGCATCACATCGCGGATTACAGCCATGTCGCTATCCTCATATATAAGCCAGCAGCGGATGCTGCATCGGACGCCCGGCTTCGAATGAAGTGAGGATCGTATCGGCATTGACGGGCGCGCGCCGGAAGATCTCGTCTCCCAGTGCATCAGAAAGTGCATTCAGGATCGAAGCGCATCCGCCACCGACTGGCGGCTCACCGATGCCGCGGGCTCCCACCGGAGTCTCGGGATCCGGAATGTCAAGCGCGCCCCACTGCATGTTTACAGGAACGTCAAGAATTGTCGGGGGCTTGTTCTGATAGAAACGCGTCGAGAGCATCGCGCCGTAGTGCGGATCGTAAACCCACTTCTGGCCGAGCGCGTGGCCCATGCCGAGAACAGATCGGCCGAGCACCTGGCCGCCGAGCGCGCGCGGATGAATCACGGAGCCGACGTCGGCGTAGGCGAGGAAATCAACGACGTTGTACTTGCCGGTTTCGACGTCAACTTCGACCTCCGCAAAGCTCGCGACATACGAGAAGGTAAAGCCGTCGCGCGGATAGGTGTCCTTCGCAGCAGCAACGAGGCCTTGGCCCGCCAGTGCCGCGACCGAAGCCTTTGTCAACTTGTGCAGGTCAGGCGAGCATTCGTGGCCGTCGTAGATGCCGCCGAGTTGGATCGCGTGCTGAGCGGCCTCGGCGAGCGTGATGCCGCGGCCGTCGCCCTTACGATAAACGCGCTCATTGGCGACTTCATATTCCTCGGGCGTGCCGCCCAATGCTTTGGCCGCGACCTCCTGCAGCTTCTTCCTAGCGTCCATCGCCGTTGCGTGCGCGGCGCGCGTCATCGCGTGCGTCGTCTGGCTGCCACCGGATACGCACGTGAAGGGCAGATTGCGCGCGGTGTTGCCCCACACCATGTCGCACTTGTCCCACGACACGCCGAGGACTTCCGCACCCGCTCGATGAACATCGATCACGGATTCGGTTCCAAGATTGCCGATCCCGGACTGGAACGTTACGCGTCCGTTCGGCCGGATAACCAACAGGCCATCGAAGCCGATCGTTCCGCCGACGAAGCAGCTCAGCGAGACGCCGACGCCTCGCACCTTCGAGCCGATTCGTTTCGGCGAGCGCGCGACGCGCTCCTTCCATTTGAACTGCTCCGCGCCGCGATCGAGAGCCTGCTTGAGAAACGAGCTGGTCGCATGCGGGCGGGTCCCGTCGATCGGGCCACCGAAGGGCGCCTTGCCTTCGGGGCAGTTGACGCGGCGAATTGCGACCTGGTCGAGCCCGAGCTTTCGCGCGGCCTTGGCGATGATGGGCTCGATGATCGTGATGCCCTGCAGCCCGCCAGGCGAGCTCTGCGCGCTGCGCGGCGGAGTGTTGGTCAGGATCGTGGCTCCGCGCCATCGCATTGCCTCTGGCTGGTAGAGCAAAGACACGATGCGCCCGGATGTTCCGGCATCGCCTTGCGCGTCGTAAGGCCCGTTGTTCGAGAGTACGAACATGTCGAGCGCGAGGATGCGGCCATCATTTGAGAAACCCACCTTCATCCTGCCCATCAGACTCGGACGCGCCCGGCCGATGAAGGTCTCTTCCTCGCGGCTGATGCGCATCATCACGGGCGTCCCGGTTTTTTTCGCGAGCAACGCGGGAATGATAAGTGAAATGCCGGCGGTTACTTTGCTGCCGAAACCGCCGCCGGTGTATTCGCTGATCAAAACGACCTTCGACGGGTCGGTATTGAGCCAGCGCGCGATCGCGGGAACGGTCTGCGCAGTGCTTTGCGTACCGGTGTGCATGTAGACTTTGCCGTTCTGCCAGTAAGCCATCGCGGTGCGGGTCTCGAGAGTCTGATGACTCGTGTCCGGCGTGACGAACGTCTCGTCGAGCACGAGAGCCGCACGATTGAATCCCGCGTCAATGTCACCGTAGGACCACGTGTCCGGGGTCTTGCCCATCGGAAGTTGACCGTCCTTAGCGGCGGCGAAGTCGGCCTCGGTCCACTTGAGTTCACCGAGATGAGGCGGCGGCGCTTGCTTGCTCTTGGCCGGAGGCTTGATCCAGATGTTCCCTTCCAGGCGCGCGTTCGGGCCGCCGGGCCTGAGCGTCTCGAGCGGATCGAGCACGAACGGCAGCGGCTCGAACTCAATTCGAATTTTTTCGATTGCGTCAGCCGCAGCTAGTTCATCGAACGCGGCGACCGCGAGAACCGGCTCGCCCTGGTAAACGGGTTCCATCGTGAGGGCCCGCTCGCCCTTGGGATTCGCCTTGATGACAGTGCCGTTGTCGGTGAGCGTGTCGGCGGGCGGCGGAAGATCGTCGGCGGTGAGAACAGCCTTGACTCCCGGCATCGCGAGCGCGTCGCGCATATCGAGGTGCTTCACGTGGGCGTGCGGTACCGGGCTTAGCAGCAGCTTGCAGAAGAGCATCCCCGGTGCGTGATAGTCCTCGGCGTACTTCGCCCGCCCGGTGACCTTGGCGTAGAGGTCTGGCGTTGGATAGTCCTTGCCAATCAGCTTGCGCCCGACGCCGAACACCTGAGCCTGCGGCGCAGAATTCGTGTTCTTGGCTTCAGGCATGGTTCGCGTTCCTCATGTATTCAGCGCCGCGCATCAGCGCAGTGAGGATCTTGTCGTAGTCCTGGCATCGGCAGAGATTGCCTGACACGCCCTGAGCAAGCTCCGCCCGCGTCGGGTTCGGATTCGATTTCAGAAATCCCACTGCGGACATAATGAAGCCGGGCATACAGAACGCGCACTGGAATCCCTGCTCATCGACAACGCCTTGCTGCATCGGATGCAGCGTGCCATCGGGATTCTCCAATCCTTCTATCGTTAGGATCTTACGATCGCGCGTCGAATGTGTGAGGACGGAGCACGCGTAACGCGGCACGCCGTCAATGAGCACCGTGCACGAGCCGCATTCGGCGCGATCGCAGCCAAGCTTCGTGCCGGTAAGGCCGAGCTTATGCCGCAGCGTCCAGGCGAGTGTTTCCTGCTTCATCACGTCGGCGTGACGATTGACGCCGTTGACGTTGATCGTTATCAGGCGCTCGCCGGTCGCGGCAGACTGAGCAAACAGATTCGTAGCGCGGAAGAGGTAACCTGCCGCGGAGACGCCGACGCCGCCCGCGATGACTCCCTTGATGAATACCCGCCGCGAGATTGCGCGCGGAGTGCTTCCGACAATTGCTCGATCGAGATCATCGCTCATCGGAAGGATTACCTCTTCTGCCGGTTGTGCCGGAAAGCCGGCCAGTGAACGTCGTGTCCTCGATCATAGATCAACGACACCTCGTTCGGGAGCAGCGGAGTGACGAACAATCTCGGCACCCGGACTACATTTAGATGTAATCAGAGAGCGGAAGAGTTTCGTCTCAAAATGATGTGACAACGCTTCTCGGCCAGTGCGTTAGGATCTCCCGAGAAAGCGGTCTGGGCCTGAAGAATCGACGGCTTTCCCACCAGGAGGCTTTGGTCCCAAACCAGGACCTTGTATCCGGCGATTTGATATTCGTTCTTGGCATGCCGAAAAAGTTCCGCGCGCTCTCTTGCTTGACGTTGTCGACATTCGACTTGTCGAGCACGAGAAAGTTGAATGCGCCGTCAATATCCCGGCGGCCCAGAGGTTTCGAAATCCTTGCGTCAACCGATGCCTGTCGGAGCCAACTCACCACAACCTGTTCCTTTCGGTTTGCGCGAGGCAAAAGCAATTGGGGAACAAAGCTCCCGACAAAAACCGCTTTCTGCCGCGGTGAGTAAATCAGGCGCGGATCAGTTGCGGCGGTGGATCCCTTAGCCACCGATACGCTTGAATCTCGCTTCTCTAATATTTCGGCTCGCTTGCTCGAATCCACTAACGATCGCCCCCCCGATCGTCCAGTTGAATGCTTCGGCGCCAATTCTAGCCGTCAAACAGGTTCAGCAACGATCCATGACATTGCCGGCCGAATCGCGACTCTAATGATCATGAACGATAAGAGGTCAATCCAAACGATGGTCCATGCCTCCTCGCGATCCACACACTCGCTCAACCGGAAGGAGCGTATCGAGGACGATCTCCTGATTTCGGAGTTGTTCGTATTAGCCATTGCGCTTTACGCGGTCATACTTACAAGCCTTTGGCGCTGGGACCGACACGCGGCGATTTTTGCACTCCGGACGGCGGCTCAATGACAAGCGAGCAGGTTATGCCGTGGCCGTGAATCGGCGACGTAACAGGCGCAAACAAAGTCTGGTTAGATCCGGTCGATCATCCGCGGCCGATGAATGGCATCGCGGTTGCCATGATCGTGATGAACTGCACGTTCGCGTCGAGCGGCAGGCTCGCCATGTAAACCACGGCGCGCGCGACGTGCTCGACGTCAAACGTCGGTTCGACCGCAAGCTCACCTGACGCTTGCGGCACGCCGCGAGACATCCTCGCGGTCATCTCGGTTGCAGCGTTGCCGATATCGATCTGTCCGCAAGCGATGCCATACTTGCGGCCGTCGAGCGAAGTCGACTTGGTGAGCCCCGTGATCGCGTGCTTGGTGGAAGTGTAGGGTGCCGAGTTGGGGCGCGGCGCGTGCGCCGAGATCGAACCATTGTTAATGACGCGGCCGCCACGCGGATCCTGCGCCTGCATGATGCGGAACGCCTCCTGCGTGCAAAGGAAGGTGCCGGTGAGGTTCGTGTCGACTACAGCGCGCCATCGGTCGAGATTAAGATCTTCGAGCGGCATGGCGGGTGCGCCGATGCCGGCGTTATTGAAAAGTAAGTCGAGCCGCCCGAAGGTTTCGCGCGTTCTCGCGAAGAGGTTCTTCACCGACGCCGGATCGCGTACGTCGCATTGCACCGCGAGCGCCGAACCTCCGAGGCCGCGCCCTTCCGCTGCCACCGCTTCGAGCAATTCAAGTCGCCGGCCCGCCAGAACCACCGCGTAGCCTTCGCGCATCAGGGCGAGAGCCGAATGCTTGCCGATACCGCTGCCCGCGCCGGTGACAATCGCTACTTTCTCCGCCATGTCCGTCGCTCTCCCGCTCGATGTAATTGCCGACGATTCTCGCTAATACTCGAACGACCGCGCCAGCCTGCCATTGCTGGCGCAATAGCGGCTCGGCAAACGCGCCTGGGAGAATCGACTATGCCATACGCGCCTTCATCGGGAGCAAGGCTCTACTTCGAGGAGACCGGAACCGGCCATCCGATTATTTTCGTGCACGAGTTCGGCTCGGACCATCGTGAATGGGAAACGCAGGTGCGATGGTTCTCGCGCCAGTACCGATGCATCACGTTCAACGCGCGCGGCTACCCGCCCTCCGACGTTCCCGAGCAGGATTCATTGTACGGACAAGACCACGCGACCGATGACATCGCCGCCGTGTTGAAGCACCTCTCGATCGCAAAGGCGCACGTGGTCGGACTCAGCATGGGTGCGTTCGCAACGCTCCACTTCGGCCTCCGCTACCCGGAGATGGCGACGGCGTTGGTCGTTGCGGGATGCGGCTCCGGCGCGCCGAAGTCCGAGCGCGAGAGTTTCAAACGCGGATGCGGAGCGACCGCGGACCGCTTTCTGAAGGAAGGCTCGGCGCGAGTTGCGGAGGCTACGGGCCTCGGCCCAACGCGGATTCAGCTCAAGAACAAGGACCCGCGCGGATGGGACGAGTTCGTGCGGCATCTGAGCGAGCATTCTCCCCTCGGCTCCGCGTTGACGCTTCGCAACTACCAGGCGCTGAGGCCTTCGCTCTACGACCTGACTGACAAGCTTGCGAAGATGACGACGCCCACGCTGCTCATCGTCGGCGACGAGGACGATCCGTGTCTGGATGCCAACCTGTTCCTCAAACGCGCGATTCCGAGCGCCGGCCTATTGATGGTTCCGCGCACCGGTCATGCGGTCAATCTCGAGGAGCCCGATGCGTTCAACCGCGCGGTCCAGGAATTCCTTGGCAGCGTCGAGCGCGGCAAGTGGTCGCTCCGCGATCCGCGGAGTGTTATCGCAACGCGTTGATCGCATCCTCGCGCGCTATTGCGCGCGGATCTTCACGCCGGCACGATTTTCCTGGATCGTGACTGCGGCAGTGGAATCTTTTTCGCCGAGACCGTTGGCGAGAGCCGCGAGAAAATCCTGTTCGACGATACTCGCGAGCGGCATCGGCACATTGAGCTCGCGGCCGACTTCGGTCGCGAGGCCGAGGTCTTTGCGCGCGAGCTTGAGTGCGAACGTCACGCGATCGAAATTGCCGCGAAATACCATCTTCGGCATCGTTCCCGAAAGCAGCATCCCCTGGCCATAGGCGCCGTCCTGCACGACTTTGAGGAGCGACTCGGGCGCGACCCCGGCCTTCACGCCCATCGTGAAAGCCTCGGCTAGCAGCTGCGTCGAGCAAATCGCGATCATGTTGTGCACGAGCTTGGCGACCGCGCCGGCTCCGCTCTCACCGATATAAGAAACCTTGTCGCCGATCGCATCGAGGGCCGGCTTGATCTTTTCGAAAGCGGCGCGACTCCCGCCGACCATCACCGCGAGTGTGGCGTTGCGCGCGCCCGGAATGCCGCCGCTCACGGGTGCATCGAGGACTTCGATTCCTTTGGCCGCGAACGCGGCATGCAGGCGGCGAATCACTGAGGGGGAGTTGGTCGAGAGGTCGGCGTAGACTGCACCGCGCGGGATCTTGCTGATGATCCCGCCTTCGCCGAGCGAGACTTCCTCGATCTCTTTCGGTCCGGGCAGTGAGGTCACGACCAATTCGCATTCGGCGGTGACCTGCGCGGGCGAATCGGCCCAGCGCGCGCCGGCTGCCAGATGAGGCTCGGCTGCCGCGCGGCGAAGATCGTAAACCGTTAGCGAGTGTCCGGCCTTAATCATGTTGAGTGCCATCGGGCCGCCCATGTTGCCGAGTCCGATAAAACCAATTCGCATAGCTAGCCTCCGTCGCGGCGAAGATACACCCACTCAGGCGGGATAGCAGCCGGCGCGACGCGCTCGTTCGCGCACCAGCGCGAGAATAGCGCGGCACATCGGCATCGCGTGACCGGTCAGATCGCCAAGCTCGACCACTGCGCCAAGCAGCGCGTCAATCTCCATTGGTCGCCCGCGCTCGAGATCCTGCAGCATCGAAGTTTTGTGCGCGCCGACTTCGAGCGCGCCGTCGATTCGTTGCTCGAGGTCGATGCCGAACCTGACCCCCAGCGACTCGCCGACTGCTTGTGCTTCGCGCATCATGGTTCGGCATACATCACGCAAATCCGGATCACCCGCCAGGCGATCGAGCGTCGAAGTCGTGAGAACCGAAAGCGGGTTGAGGCTCAAGTTGCCCCACAGCTTCACCCATAGTTCATCGCGAATCTGCGACCGGACGGGCGCCTTGAGACCGGCCGCGATCAATTGTTTCGATAGCGCCTGGATGCGCGCACTTTTCGATCCATCGGGCTCGCCGAGCGTGAAGCGATTGCCATAGGTGTGCTCGATTACGCCCGGCTCGATCACTTCGGCAGCGGGGTAAACGATGCATCCGATCACGCGTGCGGGCTGAAGGGTTCGCCAAAGGATGCCGCCGGGATCGACACTCTCGATCGTGCGATCACGCCATTTGCAACTGAGACCATAGAAGTACCAGTAGGGGAGGCCGTTGACGCCTATCACGAGCGTCGTGTCCGCTCCGAGCATCGCGGCGATCTGCGGCGCGGCCGCGGGCAGCGAGTGCGCCTTGAGAGTTATGAAGACGTAGTCGGGTGTATCGACTTCATCAGCGCGCAAAGCGCATCGTACTCTGACAGTTAGCCGTTTGTTTTCGCTGATGAGCGTGACACCTTTTTTGCGCATGGCCTCGAGATGAGCACCGCGTGCGATGAACGTCACATCGACTCCCGCCTGTGCCAGCTTGACGCCGACATAGCCGCCGATCGCACCCGCGCCGAAGATTGCTACCTTCAAGAATCAAGCCCCAGGACCTTGGCGAGTCCTATTCGTTGCAACTTGCCGGTAGGACCCTTAGGGATAGCCTCCAGGAACACGACCTTGCGCGGAACCTTGAAATGGGCGAGCCGCGCCGCGACGAAATCGCGCAACTGGTTTTCATCGAGCTTCGCGCCCTCGCGCAGCACGATCGCGGCGGCGACCTCTTCGCCGAGCATCGGATGCGGCATCGCAAACACAACCGCCTGCACGACATGCGGATGGTCAAGCAGCGCGATTTCGATTTCTACGGGACTAAGTTTCTCGCCGCCACGATTGATCAGTTCTTTCAATCGGCCGGTGAGCCGCAGATATCCCGCGTCATCGAGATAGCCCTGGTCTCCCGTCCGGAACCATCCGTCAGTGAAGGCCTTGGCATTCGCATCAGGATTGTTCTCATAAGCCTCCATCACGTTGCGGCCGCGAATCACGACCTCGCCAATTTCATTTGCCTTCAGCAGATCGCCAGCCTCATTCATGATCGCGATTTCAGGCCCGGCCGCGATTCCAACGCTGCCGGCGAAGTGCTCTGCGGGCGGCAATGGATTCGAGGCCATCTGATGAGCTGCCTCAGTCATTCCGTACGCTTCGATCAGCGGTGCGTTGAACACCTTCTCCAGTTCATGCATCACCTGAGGTGGCATCGAAGACGACGACGAACGAATGAGGCGGAGCCGCCCTGCCTTGATAACCTCAGCATTGCGCGCCGCGCGGCCGAGGATCGCCTGATGCATCGTCGGAACGGCGGTGTACCAGGTAGGATTCGTTTCGGCGAACCAACGGAAGAACTTGAGCGCATCAAATGCAGGCGCGCACGCGACCGACGCGCCTGCTGCGATGCTCGACAGGACGGCGCCTATCAGACCGTGGATGTGAAACAGCGGCATGATGTTGAGGCATACGTCGTTGCGCGTGAGGCGCAGCGTCTGGCGGATGTTCTCCGCCGACGCCGTCAAGTTTCGATGCGACAGCGGCACGATCTTCGGGCGCGAAGTTGTGCCGGAAGTGTGAAGCACGAGCGCTACGTCGTCAGGCTGCGTCGCGCCGGATAGGGAGGGGCTAGCCGAAGTCGTGGTGAAAGGTTTGAGAGTGAATTCGCCCGCTGGCCTGGCCAGGTCAACGGCGAGCTCGATGATGGGAATATCGCGCTCATTGGCGATATCACGCGCCGGGCTCTCCATATCCGCGAGGATTAGAAGCGCCTTGGCGTTCAAGTCGGCCAGATAAAAATCGAACTCGGCGTGGCGATAGCCTGGATTCAGCGGCGCGGCTGTCGCGGCGCTCGCCACTGTTAGAAAGACGGTTGCCGCTTCCGGACCATTCGGCAGCACGATCGCTACGCGATCGCCGCAGCGGATACCCATCGCATTGAGATGGTTCGCGGTCCTTTCTTCTAGCGCTCGCAGCCCCGCGTAATTCAGCGCCTCGCGGCCGGGAGCAGC